>NATN01000001.1:9627-52750 GCA_002085355.1 Candidatus Zhuqueibacterota bacterium 4484_87
TGTGCACTATTTTTAATCCAATCGGCAAAAATAACACTTACTCCAAAGAAACTGAATCCTAATATGATCAATGAATTAATGTGGTGAATTCCAAAGATAATAAGCAGAACTGCAAAAGCAACAGAGACTCCGGTGTACAGCAATAATTTTTTGATAATTTCTTTTTTGGGGGTGTCCCGCCAAAGGAACAGCGGACAAATCGCAATTAACAACAACAGAATGATTCCGAACGGAATGGAAACTTTATTGAAAAATTGCTCTCCGAGCGTAATCTGATGCCCGACAAAAAGTTCGGTGAAAGCCGGATACATTGTTCCCCAAAGAATAGTGACCATGAGCACAATCATAACACCGTTGAGCAGTAGAAATGTAAATTCCCGGCTGAGAAAACTGGAAATTTTTTCACTGGACTTCAGAGCTGATCGACGGTACAGTACCAAGGCGAGAAAAATTACAGTGATCAGTGCCATGAAAAAGATGAAGAACATGCCCATATTAGATTTGCCAAAGGCGTGCACTGAGGAAATGATACCGCTGCGAGTGATGAAGGTCCCCAATATCGTCAGTAGAAATGTGAGCACTGCAAGCGTTACATTCCAGCCTTTCATCATATTTCTTGCCTTTTGTGCCATGATGGAATGCACCAGAGCTGTTCCGGTGAGCCAGGGGAGCAGTGAAGCGTTTTCGACCGGATCCCAGGCCCAATATCCACCCCAGCCGAGCTCGACGTACGCCCATTGGGCGCCTAACAAATTGCCGATTGTGAGAAAAATCCAGGCAAAAAGGCTCCAATTGCGGCTTTCATTGAGCCACTTGTTGGACAGATCGCCTTTCATTAATGCAGCCAAAGCAAAGGCAAAGGGAATGGTAAAGCCAACAAAGCCAATAAACAAAGTTGGCGGATGAAAAATCATGGCGAAATTTTGCAACAATGGATTCATGCCAAATCCGTCCGGCATTGGACGGGTGAGTTTTTCAAATGGATTTGTCGAGTAAATGACCAGGCTGAGAAAGAATAGCGCCACAGCGCTTATTATAGCTATGACATAGGGATGTAATTCTTCAGAACGATGTCTGTTCTTGAAAACGAAAATAGCATTGAAAATTGTGAGCAACCAGGTCCAGAAAAGCAGAGAGCCTGCCTGCCCAGCCCATAATGCGGAAAAAGTGTAGAACAACGATAAGTTTCGATCCGTGTATTCAGCCACGTAACGTAGCGAGAAATCACGCGTCAGCAGAGCATAGAGAAGCAGCAACACTGCAAGGGTTACGAATAATAGCTGTCCATAAATTGCAAAGCGGGCTTTTTGTACCAAGGATCCGTCTTTCAGACGAATACCGGAAGCGGAAGCCCAAATGGCAAAAGCGGTGGAAACAAACGCAATGAGCAGAGAAATATATCCTAAATGCAAAAGTATTCTCCCAATAAATTAAAGGTGCTGTTTTATTCCCAAATTAAAACAGATAGAGTAAACCCGCAAAAAAATGCGGGCGTGTCGTGAAAATAATTTATTGTTCTGTCTTTGCTTCGTATTTTGAAGGACATTTAGTCATGATTTGTGTCGCCTCAAAAACGCCGCCTGTGTATTTCCCTTCGACGACAACAGATACCGCTTCAGAAAATGTATCCGGCGCAACCCCATGGTAACGCACGTCCATCACTTCTTTGCCGTCTGTAATCTGAAATGTCAAGATAAGATTTTCTGCGTCAAATTTAATGGAATCAAGAACGAGGTCTCCGTTGACGCGAGTACCCTTGTTGGCTAACTCTTCCTGATGGGCATAAAATTCACCGACTGTATGGAAGTAAACAGCCGAATCTTTCATTCCGGACCAGAAAAGATAGCCGACAACCAAGATGACAATTATTGTGCCGATCAAAATTTTCCTATTCATGGTATTCCTTTTTCTATTTATCAAAATTATATTTTTTATGCGTTCAATTATTATCGAATATTTTTAAGCGAAGAGTTTTGGAAAATATTTGACAGTGTAAAGCAATTTAACCATTATTTAATAACATCAGTTCCCAAATATTTTCGCAAAACTTCCGGAACGATGACAGTTCCTTCATCCGTTTGATAATTTTCCAGAATGGCAATCACAGTTCGCGGTAATGCCAACCCCGAGCCGTTCAAAGTATGGACAAACTCCGGTTTGGAGCTTGCATCTCGTTTAAAACGAATATTCATGCGTCGCGCCTGAAAATCTTCAAAATTGCTACATGAAGAAACTTCCAGCCATTTGCCAAGTCCGGCTGTCCAAACTTCGATGTCATAGCATTTTGCCGCTGCAAAACTCAGATCTCCGGTGGACAGACTCAAAACGCGATAGGGCAATTCCAACAATTGCAGCACTTCTTCGGCATTTTGCAGCAATGCTTCCAGTTCATTGTAAGAGTCTTCCGGTTTGACAAATCTGACCATTTCTACTTTGTCGAATTGATGAATTCTGATCAGTCCGCGCGTATCTTTCCCGTGTGTACCTGCTTCACGGCGAAAACACTTCCATCTTTGGCAGTTGCCCTGTGCCGAACATACTCTCGCGGTTGACAACGAAAGGCGGATACACTTCGGTGTAGCCGTGTTTTTGTGTGTGCAAATCAAGCATGAAAGCAATCAAGGCTCGCTGTAGCCGTGCTCCGAGCCCCACATAGTTGATGAAAAAAGAGCCGGATAATTTCGACCCACCAGCTAAATCAAGAATGCCCAACTTTTCTCCGATTTCCCAATGCGGCACAGGCTGAAAATCCATTTCCGGCAGCTCGCCCTGACGCTTGACTTCAACGTTTGCCGTTTCATCCTTGCCAATGGGCACAGATTCGTGAGGCACATTCGGGATACGAATCAAAATGTCTTGAATCTGATCCTCCAATTGTCGGACCTCTTCATCCATTTCCTTGATTTTCGTTGAAACTGTGCGCATCTCCTGAATGATTTCTGTGGCGTCCTGCTTTTGACGTTTGAGTCGGGCGATTTCATCGGAAACTGTATTTCGTTGATGTTTCAGATCTTCGACTTCGGATAAGATTTGCCGCCGTTTGGCATCCAATTCAAGCAATTTGTCAACATCGGCGTAATCGTTCTTCAATTCAATAGCTTGTTTGACCTTTTCGGGATTGTTGCGAATAAACTTTAGATCCAGCATCAGTCCGTCCTTTTAGTTGTCATTTTTCAAATATCAGATAAAATAAAAGAATTTTTTCAAAATGTCAATGCAAAAATTGGAAGAAGTCGATTTTTTATCGCCCCTTCCCCGCAATCATGGTGTAGGCTGTGCGCATCATAATTTTTAAATCCATGCGCAATGACATGTTTTCTAAATAATAGAGATCGTACTCTAATTTCTTTTTCACGTTTTTGATAGAATCATCGTACCCGCCTTTGATTTGCGCCCAGCCGGTAATTCCCGGCTTCATACGATGGCGACGCGAGTACAGAGGGATTTCATTTTTCAATCTTTTGACAAAATAGGGACGTTCAGGTCTGGGGCCGACAAGACTCATGTCGTTGAATAAGATATTGATGAATTGGGGGATTTCATCAATGCGGGTTTTACGCAGAAATCGCCCAACAGCAGTGATTCTTGGGTCGTGTTCACTCGCCCAGACAGGCCCTGTTTCCTTTTCTGCTTTATATTTCATGGAGCGAAATTTATAAATTTGGAAAATTTTTTCGTATTGTCCCACCCGTTTCTGTTTGAAAAAAACAGGCCCGCGCGAATCAAGTTTGATGGCTATTGCCACCAAAATCCAAATCGGCAAAAAACTAACGATGACAAACAATGAAACGATCACATCAATTGCTCGTTTGACTCGCTTTTCCCATTCCGGCATGAATTGCGGCATAATTTCAATGAGCGGAATGCCGTAAATTTGATTGGTTCTGCCATAGCCCATAACGATATCGTACAGATCAGGAACAATTTTTAAACTCACCGGCAAATTATCACAGCGGGAGATGATGTTAATTACCTGCTTGGGGGTAGCAGATTTTACGGCGATGATAAGCACTTCTACATTGTAACGGTGCACAAGTCGCGGCAAATCTTTGAGCGTACCAAGCACGCTTGCCTTTTCAAATTTCTCTCCCACATATTTTTTTGAATGACAAATGAATCCCACTACTTCATAGCCAAGGGCAGGGGCATTTTTTAGTTTTTGATAAATTTCATGCGATTTTGAATTCCATCCAATAATCAGCGTATTGCGGCGGCCGATGCCGTTTTCCAGCAATTTTCTTTGCACTGTTCGCAGCAGGATTCTCCCAGCACTTACCAGAACAGTCAGAATAAACCAATAGGAGATAATTATTATTCGGCTCCAGGAAGGAGGATTTTCCAAATCAACGGTAGGATCAAAAGTAATCAGGAAAATAATGATGGCTCCGATTGTGATTGTCTTGAGCACTGTCACCATTTCGTCAAACCGCGATTGCGCATACCAGGAACGATACATGCCAAAAAAGAAAAACAACAGCGCCCAAAAAAGGAACAGGACAAACATCATAATGATATTTTGTCCCAATTCGGTTTCCACATAAAAACCAAGCTTCAGCCGAAAAGTGACCCACAAAATATAAGTTACGTTAATGGCAAGGAAATCGCTTAAAAAGAGGAGGATTTTTTCAATGGTTTTTGGCATAGGAGAAACAGATAATGTTTTTGCTATGGTTCAGTATTTTATTTTTAAAAATCTGCTTACAAAATTATCGAAAATTAACGGACAAAATTCTCCACATTAAACTGATGGAAATCGTTTTTGTTCAATGCTCAAAAGTTAAAAAGTACTGTAAGTTTGCTGTTTTTCTGCTGCCCATTCGCTCGGGGTATTCCCTGAAAAATTCAACGGCGATACATCAAAATGCATCGCCGTTCAAATTTTAATCACTTGTAGTGTAAAAATAGTGCTATTTATCAATGTCAGTATAAAAGCCGCGCCCGGATCCCAATTTGACAACCTTGTTCAGTTCGTTTTTCGTGAATTTTGTCAAATTGCGGGTGTCAACAATTGCCCGTGCATGTTCAACGATAAATTTAGGGTCAAATGCTGAATGATCTGCTGTAATCACGACAACGTCATGTTCCTGCAGTGTCTCTTTTGTCAACGGGACGGATTTGAAAACTTTGTTGGCAACTTTCTTTTCAGGAACATACGGATCATGGTAGTTTAGTTCTTTGATGCCTCGTTGCATCAATAATTCCATAATTTTCAGCGCCGGAGAATTGCGCGTGTCATCCACGTCTTTTTTGAAGGAGATGCCTAACATCAATACTTTTCCGTGCTGAATTGAAGAATTAACATTTCCCAGTGCGCGACGAATATTGCCGATTACGTAGAAAGGCATTTCTTCGTTCGTCTCTGCTGCCAGCTCGATAAATTTCGTGTGAAAATCATATTCGCGCGCTTTCCATGCCAGGTAGTATGGATCGACCAAAATGCAGTGGCCGCCGATTCCGGGTCCCGGATAAAAAGGCATGAACCCGAACGGTTTCGTCGCAGCTGCGTCGATTACTTCCCAAATGTCAATGCCGCCCATGCGATCACAAAGTCGTGCCATTTCGTTCACCAGCGCGATATTGACGCTGCGGAAAATATTCTCCAACAACTTTTCCATTTCCGCGACTTTGGGATTGGAGACAACGTGCACGTGAGAAACAACTTGCGAAATGGCAAGTTCTGCAATTTCAGTGCACTTTTCCGTTACGCCGCCGACAACAATTGGGGTATTCTCGGTTGTGAATTGTTTGTTGCCCGGGTCAATTCGCTCCGGCGAAAAAGCAAGAAAAAAGTCTTTACCAACTTTGAGTCCGGTTTTTTCCAGAATCGGAAGCACGACTTTTTCGGTAGTCTCAGGGAAAGTCGTGGATTTTAAAATGATCAACTGGTCCTTGCGCAAACCATTAGCGATTCCCTCAGCGGAATCCACAATGTAATCAATTTTTGGATCTTTGTTGGGTGTGAACGGCGTCGGCACGCAAATGTAAATGACATCCAAATCCGGAATGTCATCGTAGGCCGTTGTTGCCGAAAAACGTCCGCTTTTCATTACGGCGTCCCACTTGTCAGGTGTAATGTCTTCGATGTAATTTTTGCCATTTTGAAGGGAGTTCTTTTTTCTTTCATCTACGTCGATGCCAATCACGTTAAAGCCCTTCAGCGCGTATTCTACTGCAAGAGGTAATCCCACATAACCAAGTCCGATGATGCCGATCTTTGCACTTCTGTCCTGAATTTTCTCTCGTAATCCCATAGCTACTCCACATTTTAATTTACTACATCACGACTTTTTGTTTAGAGTTTTTAGTTTATAGTTCATAGTTCAAAGTTTTGAGTTTCGGGTTTCGAGTTTGATTGAGCTCGAGGGGCAATTTAATTAAAATCATTCATTTTAAAATTTCTATGATCGCTAACGAAAATTCACTGACTGAAAATTACGAACTAAAAATTATAGACTCCAAACTTTGAACCAAAATTTCACCCTTCTATCTGATAATGTTGTTTATAATATTCAAGATATTCCCCGCTTTTTATTTTCTCCCACCATTCCCGGTTGTCTTTGTACCAATCAATGGTGAGTTTCATTGCTTCCTGAAATGAATGTTTCGGCTGCCAGCCAAGTGCGTGCAATTTGCTGCAATCCACGGAATAGCGCCGATCATGTCCGGGGCGATCTTTGACAAAAGTCATCAGCTCTTTTGGTTTCTCAAGTTCAGAAAGAATAATTCCAGTGATTTCAAGGTTGTTGCGCTCATTTCCCGCGCCAATATTGTACACTTCGCCGTCATCGCCGTGATTCATGACAAAATCGATCGCATCGCAGTGGTCCATGACATAAATCCAATCACGGACATTTTTCCCGTCGCCGTAAATCGGCAATTTTTTATCTTCAATGGCATTAGTTACAAATAGCGGGATTAATTTTTCTGGATACTGGTAAGGCCCATAATTATTAGAACAGCGCGTGACTATCACCGGCACTTTGTAGGTGACAAAATAAGAATACGCCAACCGATCCGCCCCTGCTTTGGACGCTGAGTAGGGGCTGGAAGGCATCAGGGCGTCAGTTTCCCTGAAAGAACCGTCTTCGATACTGCCGTAAACTTCATCCGTTGAAATTTGAATGAATTTTTTCACGCCGTATTTTCGTGCTGCTTCCAACAGCACGAATGTCCCGAAAATATCGGTCTTGATGAAATCGTCCGGTTCACCAATGGAACGATCCACATGGCTTTCTGCAGCAAAATTAACGACAAAATCTGCTTCTTTGACCAAAGGCTCTACAATTTCTGCGTCACAGATATCTCCTTTTACAAATCGATAGCCCGGATTATTCTCGATATTTTTCAGATTTTCAAGATTCCCAGCGTAGGTCAATTTATCTAAATTGATAACTTCAACGTCCGGATATTTTCCAAATAAATAGTGAATAAAATTACTGCCAATAAAACCTGCGCCACCTGTGACCAGAAATTTTGCCATGGTATTTTTCCTTAATTTTCAAAGGTTAACATACTGAAAAACAAGCTTGAATTTAAAAAAAAAATAATTAAAAGTCAATGATTTAATTGTCACAAAAATGATACAATTTACCCGTTAAGCTCTTCGGAAAAGCGGGAGCTTGAATTATGGGTAAATTGAACTAATAATACATGTTTTTCCCATAATTTGCAGAAGTCCACGCATGAAAATTCAGGAAAATTCTTGCATTTTTGCAATAAATTCATTATTATGAAAACAAAATTATCAGCCTGAATAGAGTTAAACCAATTTTATTAAGGAGAACACGTTGGATACTTATGGCTGGATTTCCATTCTTCCTCCCTTATTAGCTATTTTACTGGCGATTATGACGAAGCAAGTTTATCCGTCCCTGTTTTTAGGAATTTGGCTCGGTTGGACAGCAATGAACGGTTGGAATCCGCTGATAGGATTACGTGAGACTTTGGAAGCGGTCATCGATGTATTTAAGGATTCGGGAAATACGAAAGTTATTTTATTCAGCATGATGGTCGGAGCGTTGATTATTATGATGCAGCATTCCGGCGGCGTAACCGGTTTTATCAACTGGATTAGCCGTAAAGGGCTGGCAAGAAATCGGCGCACTTCCAGTTTGATGCTTTGGTTCATCGGAGTGATAATTTTTATCGAAAGTAATTTGATCAATCTGGTCATTGGCGCTATCGGCAGACCGATTTTTGATCGATTCAAAGCTCCGCGGGAGAAATTAGCCTACATTGCCCATTCAACGTCTGCACCGGTATGTGTAATGATTCCCTTCAACGGCTGGGGGGCGGTACTCACCGGGCTTTTAGTGGCACAACAAATTGATAATGCTTTTTTTACTGTGTTGAAAGCTGTGGCGACAAATTTTTACGCAATGTTCACTATTGCGCTTGTTTTGATTATAATTATTACGCAAAAGGATTTTGGTCCCATGGCAAGCGCTGAAAAGCGCGCACGGGAAACCGGGAAAGTCATTCGTGATGATGCCCAGCTGCTTGTATCGGAAGAGACGATCGCCATGCCGATCAAAGAAGGAGTAAAGCCGCGCGCTATCAACATGATTTTGCCGCTGGTGGCGATGGTGAGTATGGTTCCCATCGGCTTGCTTGCCACAGGCAACGGCGATATTACTCACGGTTCCGGCTCCACTGCAGTTTTCTGGGCAGTACTGACGGGTATTGTTGTCGGCGGTGTGATTTACAAAATCCAGGGTATCTTTAATTTGAAAGAATCCTTGGATCTGGTGATGAAAGGCATGGGTGGCTTAATCCCCATGGGATTACTGATGGTTTTCGCTTTTTCCATGGGCGCGACGTGCAAAGTTATGGGAACAGGCCCTTTTGTTTCAGCTTTAGCAACAGCTACAATACATCCGGTGTTGGTGATTCCGACTGTTTTTATTGTCGCTTGTATTATTTCATTTTCGACCGGCACCTCCTGGGGCACGTTCGCCATTATGATGCCGATTGCTGTGCCGTTGGCGCTGAATTTGGGACTTAATTTGCCGATGATGGTCAGTGCTGTTATGGGAGGCGGTGTTTTCGGTGACCATAGTTCTCCGATTTCGGATACGACAATTATTTCATCCATGGCAACGGCTTGTGATCCGATAGATCATGTCAGAACTCAATTGCCCTATGCGCTCACGGCGGCGAGTCTGGCGGTAGTAGTTTATACGGTAATTGGTTTCATAACAATTGGCTGATCACTTGTTGAAAAATGGAATATCCCGGAACATAATTTATTTTCATTAGTTTTTTGTTCGCAAATAAAATTTCATTAATTGTTGCTGATAAAATATACAGAAAAATATCAAAAAAAATTAGCGCATTCACCTTTGGCGAGATAAAATAAAAATACAAAAATGCAAGCAACAGCAATCGCTCACGCAAATATCGCATTGGTAAAGTATTGGGGGAAACGGGACGTTCGGCTCAATTTACCGGCCGTTGGCTCGATTTCTGTGACGCTCAAAAATCTGTTCACGCGGACAAAAATCATCTTTGATCCGAATTTTGATAAAGATGAATTAATAATTGATTCTGTGAAAGTCGAAGGGAAAGCCGGTAGCCGCGTTGCTCATTTTTTGTCCTTATTTCGTCAGCGTGCACAGGTGGATTTTTTTGCTCATGTAGAAAGCGAAAACAATTTTCCCACCGGAGCGGGCCTGGCGTCTTCTGCATCGGGATTTGCGGCGCTAACAATTGCGGCAAATGCGGCGTTGAAATTAAATCTCTCGTCAAAGGAATTGTCCATTTTCGCGCGACAAGGATCGGGCTCGGCAGCACGTTCGGTTTTTGGTGGTTTTGTGGAAATGAAAAAAGGCGAAAAAAGGGACGGTTCTGACTCTTTTGCCGTAAAGCTGGCAGACGAAACTCACTGGGATTTGCACATGCTCATTGCCATCACGTCGGAAAAAGCAAAAAAAATGGGTTCTACTGACGGAATGGTCTTATCAGAAAAGACGTCACCGTATTACAGCGAATGGGTACGGACGTCAGAAATTGATCTCACTGTCTGCCGTGAAGCGATTTTGAATAAAGATTTTTCACAATTAGCGGAAGTCGCCGAGTACAGTTGTCTCAAAATGCACGCGCTGGCAATGAGCTCGCAGCCGGGACTGATTTATTGGAACGGCGCGACGGTAGAGGTGCTTCACACAATTCGTGAACTGCGCAGGCAAGGTATTCCTGTTTTTTTTACAATTGACGCGGGCCCGCAGGTCAAAGCTATCTGCGAGCCGAAATATATTGAAACTGTTAAAAAAAATCTCGAGGAAATAAAAGGCGTCAAAAGGGTAATTCATACACCTTTAGGACCAGACGCGAAAATTATTTAAGGAAAGAGGATGAAAATTGTAGCCAAAGTTCCGGGGAAATTAATTCTTCTCGGAGAATATGCTGTTTTGGAAGGTGGTTCATCTCTGGTGATGACTGTTGATCGATTTGCCAGAGTGGAAATCTCGTTTTCTGATCAAATGACTTTTACATTGCAAGCGCCATCTATCGGCATACGCAATTTGCAATTTTCTCTGGATAAGAGAGGGAAAATTCAGTTCCTATCTGAACTCTCTCCGCGGGTGGAGAAAAAACTCAAATTCTTCATTTCTATTTTTGAATTTGGGTTTCGGCTTTTGAAAAAAAGCGCCAAAACATTGCCTCATTCAGAGATTTTGTTGGACACAGACGCATTTTTTCATAAAAATCGTTCTATTAAATTGGGGCTTGGCTCAAGCGCTGCACTGACTGTCGCTTTAGTCGCAGGTCTAATCGCCGGGTCGGGGCAGTCAGTGATTGAAAATGATCAGCTTTTCCGCGCAGCAATGCAGGCACACCGTGCAGCACAAGGAAACGTCGGCAGCGGGATTGACATTGCTGCTTCGATTTTTGGCGGCATTTTGTCTTATCAAATTGATCCTCACGCAGAGAATTTGAATCCGCAGATCAAACAGCTTAAGATGCCGTCAAATTTATTCATGGTGCCAGTCTGGGTCGGCAAATGCTCTTCCACCAGCCAGTTCGTGAAATTATTTTATGATTTTAAAAATAAAGACAAACGGAAGTTTGCCAAATTGGTTACCGAAATGAAATTTGTTGCAGATGCCGGGAAACAGGCTTTTCGCAAGCAGGATATTTCTGGCTTTTTGGATAGCATCAACCAATATAATTTATTGATGAAGAAATTGGGCGAGGATATCAATGCGCCAATTGTATCCGAAGAACATTTGCGCATGGCTAATTTGGCTTCGGAAATAGGTGTTGCTTATAAGCCCTCCGGCGCTGGCGGCGGAGATATTGGTCTTTGTTTTGCAGACTCGGAAGAAAAATTTTCTGATTTAAAAAAGGCAAGCAAAGCAGCGGGTTTTGAACCGCTTGATCTCAATTTTGAATCTTCTGGAATTCACATAAAATCAATCAAGGTGGAAGCAAGTGAAAACGTCGCGTATTCCTGATTTTTATCAATATTCAGTGACCGAGCGTCTTAAATTACTGAAAAAATACGGAATTCTTGATGATGATGAAGTGCGGGCTCTGGTGAATGGCAAGTATTGCATGAAACCGGATGAAGCTGATAAGATGATAGAGAATGTTGTCGGTGTCTTCAGTCTGCCCATGGGCTTGGGACTGAATTTTCTCATTAATGGCAAAGAATATATCGTTCCAATGGTCGTTGAAGAGCCATCGATTGTTGCTGCCGTCAGTTCAGCGGCAAAATTGGTGCGACAGGCAGGCGGTTTTGTGAGTAAAAGCACAGAACCGATTTTGATAGGCCAGATCCAGGTTGTTGAAATGGATAGTCCGGTGAAAGCTAAACAGTCAATCCTGCGGCAGAAAGAAGAAATTCTCAACCTGGCGAATGATCTGCATCCAAATTTGGTCGCGCGGGGTGGCGGTGCCCGAGACATCGAAGTCATTTTGCACTCAGCAACTTCCAGATTCGGTGAAATGTTGGTCGTTCATCTGCTGGTGGACACGCGCGATGCCATGGGCGCAAATCTCGTGAATAGCATGTGCGAAGGGGTGGCGTCGCTCATTGAAAAAATTACTCGCGGAAAGGTTTTTTTGCGTATCCTCTCCAATTTAGCGGATCGCTCTTTAGTGCGGGCAAAGGCGGTGATTCGTCCAAAATTGCTGGCAGGGAACGGCTATTCTGGTGAAGAGGTGCGAGAAGGAATTATTCTGGCGAATCATTTCGCTGCGGTTGATCCTTATCGCGCTGCTACGCACAACAAAGGCATCATGAATGGCATTGATCCGGTTGCCATTGCCACAGGGAATGATTGGCGGGCTATTGAATCCGGAGCTCACGCTTACGCCGCACGCGGTACTTCGTACACTTCTCTTACAAATTGGTTCAAAGATGACAAGGGGAATTTAGTTGGCACGATTGAAATTCCCATCAAAGTCGGTACAGTTGGCGGTCCGCTTCAGTCAAACCCAGCAGTGCAAATTGCCCATCGGATTTTAGGAATTGAATCCGCAAATGAGTTGGCAGAAGTTATGGGGGCAGTCGGCTTGGCGCAAAATTTTGCTGCATTGCGCGCGCTGGTTACCGAAGGTATTCAGCGCGGCCACATGACATTGCACGCTCGCAGCGTGGTCAAGGCTGCCAGCGTTCCAGAATATTTATTTGATGAAGTGGTAAATCGCGTTGTTGAAAGCGGAAATATTAAAATTTGGAAGGCGAAAGAGATTTGCGCTGAATTGGAGGGGAAAATAGGCAATAAAGTGTCGCTCGAAAAAAAGCAGCCATTACCTTCTGGTTACGGAAAGGTGATTTTGCTCGGTGAGCATGCGGTAGTTTATGGTAGTCATGCAATTGCTGCGCCGATTCCGCTCGCTATTCAGGCAAGAGTAGAAGATGCTGATGAAGGAATTTCTCTCATCATCCCACAATGGGGAGTTGAGGAAAAAATTCAGCAGGGGAAGGATTACAGATATTCCATCTATAGATCCCTTCAGATGTTGCTGGAAACTCTGGATCTAATGGGACGCAACATGCAACTGTTTTTGTTTCCACACATTCCGCGCGCCATGGGACTTGGCGGCTCCGCAGCGCTGGCAGTGGCGATCATTCGCGCACTTTCAGAACATTTCAGATTAGATTTGTCAGATGAAGAAGTGAATAAATTAGCCTACGAATCGGAAAAGATTGTTCACGGTACACCTTCCGGAATTGACAATACGATGGCTACTTACGGGAAATTTATTTTGTACCAAAAAAACACGCCTCCGAAATTACAGGAAATCAAAGTTCAAAAACCTTTACCCTTAGTCATTGGAATGAGCGGCGTTGAAGGTCTGACCCTGAAAATGGTACGTCAGGTACGTCAGGGCTGGGAAAAGAACCGCGTTTTGTACGATCAGATTTTCGATCAGATCGATGAAATAACCCAACAGGCAGTCGAGGCGATCCAGACGTACGATTTGGAAAAATTAGGCTATTTGATGAATATCAACCAAGGCTTGCTCAACGCCATTCAGGTTTCCACTTGGGAATTGGAAGAATTAGTAGAAATCGCCCGTAAAAACGGCGCCCTGGGCGCAAAACTCACCGGCGGTGGTGGCGGCGGTGCAATTATTGCTCTCTGTCCGGAAAATGCGGAGCAGGTTGTGGATGCCATGCAGCGAGCCGGGTATAAGGCGATTGTGACGGAGGTGGGGTAAAAAATTATATCGCTAAAATCATAGTGAAGAAGAAATGCTCTAACGAGACATGGAAAAATGGAAGAAGTAAAGTTACAAAAAAGAATTATTGGTATCAGTGACATTTTTTTATTGATATCCATTTTTTTGATAGCACTGCTAATTTCCTGCGATCAAACGACTGCCCCGGTGTCCAATGATGAATTTATCGTAAAAGAATTCAATTTAATAAATCTCAATTTTAGAGATTTACCTTATGTAAGCTACTCTCCTAAGTATTTAGACCTTAACTATAAAACAGATAGTGCTGGTGTGCAGATATTTTACTATAACGGTAAATATTATTATCACCCCGTTCAATTAGCTCAATGGATTATCATGTTTGTTGATAGTTATTATCTTGTAAAGAATGAAGAACATTTAAAAAAAGCAAAGTTGTTTACAGATAAGCTCATAGAGATTTCAACATTTGAAAAAGAAGCATTATTTTTTCCATATAATTTTGATTTTCCGTTGCATGGAAAGAGGGATCAGATGATGTTAGCTCCATGGTATTCCTGCATGGCTCAAGGTCAGATCTTGTCTGCATTTGTTCGTCTTTACCGAGTTACTTCGATCGAAGCCTATTTAGCATATGCTAGAAAAATTTTTAGGAGTTTTACTGTTTTAAAAAATAATAACGAAATTTGGGTGAGTATGGTTGATGAAAATAAATATTTATGGTTTGAAGAATATCCAATGAATGATGAGCCTAATCATACTTTAAATGGATTTATTTTTGCGATTTACGGTCTATATGAATATTATTGGGTAACCAAAAGCACAGAATGCAAAAAATATCTTTTTGCAGCACTTGCCACTATTGAAGAGTACATAGATGATTTTCGTAATCCAGGGGATATAAGCTATTATTGTTTAAAACATAAAGAAAAAAACCGCGAATATCACAAAGTGCATACTGAACAATTAGAGTTTTTGTACAAATTTACAAAATATGAATATTTTAAATACATGCATGATTTATTTTATCTTGATTACCATTAGTTTTTAGCATCCAGGTCGATGGATCGATTTTGAAAATTTTAATGATATTGGTGCCTAATCCAGTTATCTGTAATGCTGAAATTAATTGCTTTTTCTCAAAAAATATGTTTTTTCATTTGGCTTAAGTGAAATCATTCCGTTTTGATTGTCAAATTTTAGTGTTTTTGGATTTGAGTATCCTTGAGAAAGTTCAATGTTCTTGTTTATCCAATTTTTCGGCACGTCGAACAAAACGGTTAATTCTTGATCATAATAACTGTTGTCAAGACCATCGGATAAAGTAATTTGAATTTCTTCAATTTCATTTTCGCAATTAAATTTAGCCCTTGCAATAGGAGCCACTTGTTGTCTCTCTTTAATGTAAAGCGTAATGTTGTCCATCGTTGCGTTCCAAAAATCGCGCTGCGTAATTGCCTCTAAATCTGCAACAAATTCATCCCAATCGTAATATCCCCAACCGTCGGGATACCCAATATTGTGATAGGTTAAAATAATCCAGGCATGTTTTTCTATTGCGCCGTCGAGAATGGGCACTAAATCGGTATTATCATTTACGCACTCGGCGCAGTCGCGAAAGTCGTAAGCCTCCATCACCAGCGACGGTAATTCATACCAGTTCATTGCATCTTCTTCTCCGTCGGGAAGGATGTACGGGTTTACGGTGTCAAACCGGGAATGAAAACGGCCATTTAGAAAACCAACATTTTTCAAGGCGCGGTGCGTTTCTTCCTCAAATCCAAATCCGCCGGGATAAGCAAATGACACAGGTTTGAGCCCATATTTCATCATTATGTCCCATGTGAGTTTAATGGAGGTATAAGCCGAATCATAAGTTAGTTCATCATGATTGACGTGCTCATAACCATGCCCGAAATATCCGAAACCCAATGGAATTAGATAATCCTCAAAATAATCACGCATGTATGGTCTGTCTTCATAGTTCTTAGCCACTATTTCAAAGTCCATTCTTAAGCCATATTCCACAACTTTGTCCGTTACTTTTTTTTCTCTGTCAATGTACGGAGATCCAGTATCATAATTTAGTGTAATCGCTGCCGTATGATTCTCATACCATTTGGCAACTGATACTTCAAATTTGGATTCGTAAGGGGCGGTAATATTTTCTTTATTATCGCAATGAAAAGCAAGTGTTACCATAATAATGATGATAAAGAGACAGGGAAATTTGTTTTTGAATTTCATAGCAGTTCTCCGTAATTTTTTATCAAAACTTCAAGGCTTCCAATTAATCCCTTGAAACAAAAATCCCCACCAAAAAGCCGATCCCCCAACTTAAATGGATAACAGGAAAAAGTATGGGCAAAATGAAAAAGTAGCGGAATCCTTTTTCCATACTGATTTGGAATGACGAAATTAAAGATAGAACCAGGTAAAGTCCCCAGATAATAGCTAATGGTATCAGAAAAAGTGTTTTAAAAAATCCGGCGATAAGTAGCAAAATAGTGACAAGCGCAAACGCTGGAGGGATCAAGTGCATCAATTTTATCGCGTTGAAATGCTTTTTGATAACGTTAACGCGCAGAATGCCATAACGAAAAAGCTGAACAATGAGTCGCTTGATAGTTTTTCTGGGGTAATAGTAAGAAACAATTTTCGGAGAATAGAAAATTTTATAGCCCGCCTGCCTGATGCGCCAGTTCAATTCAGCGTCTTCGGAAATGAATAAATCTTCATCAAAATAGCCCACTTCGTCGAACAGTTCTTTCCTGTATGCAGCATAAACAACAGTGTCAACGAATTTTTCTCTTTTCCCGTAACGATAAGGCGCGCTCGCCAGACCGAACGGATGCCCCATGGCATAACCAATGGCGCGTTGCATAAAATTTTCGCCGACATTGATCTGAGTGCCGCCTACGCATTTGACATTTTTCTCTTTCATCAGTCGAATGTTTTGGCTGACAAAATCTTCTTTGATCTTTGTATGCGCGCCCAGAATAATTACGACTTCACCAGCAGCATTTTTTATTCCTATGTTCAGAGAAGAGGGCGTTTTCCTTTTAGGGTTGGTGAGCAGACGGATGTTGGGATAATTTTCTGCCAGTGACAGCACCTTCTCCCGGCTGCCGTCACTGGAATTTCCGTCAACTACAATGATTTCGATTTTTCTCGCCGGATAATTCTGCTTCTGAATAGATGCAATACAACGCTCGACATTCCCAGCTTCATTGTACATGGGAATCACGATTGACACAAGCGGTGGATTGTCATCTGTTAGTGTTTTTTTTCTGTTAGTTCTATCCATGGATAATTTTCTTCAATGTGGAAACTACGTATTCAATTTCTTCTTTTGTTAATTCTGGAAACATAGGCAAAGACAGGAGTTGTTCTGCGTGTTTTTCTGTCACCGGAAAATCTCCTTTTTTGTACCCAAGGTGTTTGTAAGCATTTTGCAGATGCAACGGAATCGGATAATGGAGTCCGGTACTGATGCCTTTTTCTGCTAATTTCTTCTGCACATCGTCGCGATTTTTCACTTTAATCACGTAGAGATGATAAACTCCCTTTGACCATTCTGGTTCCTGTGGGAAAATCACACCCTCGATATCTTTGAGCAATTGGCCGTAAAGTGCTGCATTTTGACGTCTGTTTTCGATCCATTCGGGAAGATATTTTAGCTTTAATTTTAAAATACCCGCCTGAATGGCATGCATCCTGCCGTTGAACCCTTCAAAATCGTGATAATACTTTTGACTTTGACCATGGTCGCGGTACATTTTTGCTTTTTGCGCGAGATCTGCATTATTCGTAACAATAGCGCCACCTTCACCACAGGAGCCTAAATTTTTTCCGGGGTAAAAGCTAAAAGCCCCTGCCAGTCCCATTGAGCCGGCTTTGTGGGATTCGCCATTTTTTTGATACAATGCTCCGTGTGCCTGACAGGCATCTTCAATGACGAAGAGTCCGTATTTTTGAGCGATTTCCAGAATCGGGTCCATGTCCGCCATTTGTCCGTACAGATGAACAGGCAGAATTCCTTTCAAGCGATTCGATGATTTGACGCGTTTTTCCACTTCAGTCGCTAATTTTTCCACATCAATATTGTCAGTTCTCTCGTCAATGTCAACAAAAACAATTTTCCCGCCTGCCTGACTGATAGCTTCGGTGGTTGCGATAAATGTGTTTGGAGTAGTAATCACTTCATCGCCCGGTTGCAAACCCGCTGCCAGCAGAGCAAATCGCAATGCATCCGTGCCGCTGTTCACGGCTATTGCGTGCGACGTACCGCAAAATCGTGCAAAATCTTCCTCAAAACCGTTCACATTCTTTCCACCAACAAAAGCTGTGTTGTCAATCGCTTCACTCACAATGTCCATAATCTGGTCTTTTAACATTTGATGCTGGGGTTTGAGATTGAGAAATGGAATTTGCATGGAGTTGTCTCCTTAATGTTAAATCAATTTTTCACCTTTGATTGTACAGTTTATATTTAAGTAATCCTTTTATCCAATTTGCTATTACAAATTATGCTTTTAAGAGAAACTTAAATAATGATTCGTAAAAATATTATCAATCACTGGCAATTTATGTAGTACAGGGTTTCATGCAATCTCCACAACCTGGCTATTATTGCGCAATGATTTCTCTGCCGCTTCCAGCGCTTTGATGACGCGCAAGCCGCTGCGCCCGTCGCTGATGGGTTTTTTCCCGTTCTGGCAACATTCGATGAAATGGTTCATTTCCCGGCGCAGTGGCTCAAAATTTTGAATGTACGGACTGATGATGTCGCCGGAACGATAGCTGAGCTGGTATTCGCCAAATGTCTCGGGATCTTTATACTCAACGCCTTTGTCATAGATTTTCACTTTTTCAATATTTTCAGTATCATCATAGACAAGCATTTTCTTGTTGCCGACAATAGCTGTACGACGCAGCTTGCTCGGTGCAAGCCAACTCACCTGCATGTTGGCAATGCATCCGTCGGGAAATTCTATGTTGATGAACGCTACGTCCGGAATATTTTTCTGCACGCAATCTTTGCCCATGGCAGAGATGCGTTTTGGTTGTTGATTCAGCCAATAAAAGAGCATAGAAAAATCATGCGGTGCCAGATCCCAAATTACGCTCACGTCTTTTTGATGCAGACCCAAATTGACGCGCGACATGCTGATATAATAAACATCCCCCAATTCCTTGCTGTCAATCAACTCTTTTATTTTTAAAACCGGCGGACTATATTCAAACGTATGGCCGACCATGAGAACACGGTTATTTTTTTCTGCGGTTTCTACCAACTTTTCGGCTTCTTGGCTATTTTGCGTCATTGGTTTTTCCACAAAAACATGTTTTCCTGCTTCTAATAGAGCATGGGCAATGGGGAAATGTAGAGATACTGGTGTCGCGACAATGGCAGCATCGATATCATCACGACGAAGTAGCTTTTGATAGTCGCTTTCAATTTCAACTGTTGGATATTTTAATTTGATACGCTGCAATTTTGTCTCATCAAGGTCACAAGCAATTAATTTCTCTGTCGTTTGACTTTCATAAAGATTCCTGAGCAAATTTGGGCCCCAATAACCTAAACCAATGACAGCGATATTCATAAGATTCCCTTTCTATAGATTAATCATTTCACAAAATGAGTGTTATTTTATTTTAAAATTATCGTATAGATTTGTTAATTCCCTTGCAGATAGTGACCAATTATATTTTTTGATGACAGCTTGCTTTCCGTTTTTGCCATATTCTTTTGATGCATTTTTGATTGTCAGTACAGCGCGGGCAAAATCATCCGGTGAATGGGAGCGAAAGATTTCCCCGCATTTTGTCTCACGGACGATTCTTGCCATAGCTTTTGCGTCGGACACAATGACCGGTTTTCCCAGCGCCATGTACTGAAAAAGTTTATGCGGCACGCCGTTATCAATCAAATCATTGGATGGCTGGGGAATGATGCAGATATTTGCCGCTGCAATATAGGAAGGAGTTTTTTCAAAATCAACCCAGCCTGTGAATTCCACAAACTTTGAAATCCCCAAATTTTCTATCAACTTTTCCAGCTCTTCCCTGATACCGCCATCGCCGACGAGGATCATTTTTAAATTCGGAATCTGCGGCGCTAAAATTTTTACCCCCTGAATCGCAACTTCCAGTTCACGTTCCGGACTGAAATTGCCCACATAGGTCAGGACAAAATTCTCTTGATATTTTTCAACTATTTCTGCATCGATTTTTAATTG
Organism: Candidatus Zhuqueibacterota bacterium 4484_87; assembly: GCA_002085355.1. GTDB lineage: Bacteria > Zhuqueibacterota > Zhuqueibacteria > Thermofontimicrobiales > Thermofontimicrobiaceae > 4484-87. Next base: position 29,523 of record NATN01000001.1, read on the forward strand.
GATATATTTATCCGTTTGCACAGTATTACCAACGATGTGTATCTTTTGCGGATTGATGCCAATAGAAGTGAGCATTTCTTTATGCTCTTCAATGACAACGATAATTTTTTCGCACAATTTCAGGCTCATTTTTTCTAATTTTCTTGCAAATGCGGGGTTGCGAAATAAGCCGGGCAGAAATCCTTTTCTGCCCCAGACCTCCAGAGCCGCGGGATAGTTTTCGTGCATGTCAAAAACAGCGGGTAATCTAAAAAGTTTTCCGACGAAAATCGCACCCAGAGCCAACGGAAGATCGTGGACGTGAATGAAATCGATTTTGTGAAGGCGACAGGCTTTTGCAATGTAGAAGAGCCAGATGGGATTGAAAGAAAGCGGCACGCCAAAAAGTGATTGCAGATTTTTCCTGCCAAGTCGAAAGCGAGGCAAGCGGATGATGTGAAAATTCCCGTTGATTGTTTCGAATCGCGGCAGATTTTTTTTATTATTGCAAAGCAAATAAACCTGATACCCGTTTTGAGTGAGCGCGTCGATTTCCTTTTCCAGCCTAATGTCAGGTGGGAAATCGCTCTGGAGGACCATTAAAATATTTGCTTTGTAGGTTAGGGCGTCCTGCTTCATAAAATTTTTTGATTAGCAACGGTTTATCTTTTATTGTGAAATGTACACAAATATAAGAAAAAAGTTTACAAATTCAAATAAAATTTTACATTTGTTGGGAATGTTGTTGTTTAAATTTTAGCAAATCGGTTGTCCGCACTGATAAACTGAAACAGTTATTAGAAATTTGCTTGTTGCACTTGGAACGTGACCTCAGAGTTCCCCTGTTGAAATAAAAAAAGGCCAGCCGAAATTCTCGACTGACCTTTTTAATAACGTCCTTCCGACTTTCGTCAGAATTGGCGACGTTTAATTTAACTTTGCAAACTGGAACGGGAAAATAAAGGTCACTGAGCCCGAATCAATGGGTTTAAACTTGAGCCGCTTGACCAAAGCCAAAATTTCACGCTCCATAGGTGGATAGTTCAGCGTAGATTCGATCACACGAGCGGAAGCGACATTACCATTTGCCGCGATCGTGAATTCGATGGACACTTTCCCGCGCAATGTAGGTTTAATTTTCAGGTACTTATTGTAAATATAAGTAATCTGACCCTGACGCGAATTGACTGTCTGAAACACGGATTCTTCGGAGCGATAGCCCACTGCGTCGGTTGTGCCTCTCGTTGCCCGTGGTTTTACCAGATCAACAACCGTTCTCTTTTTCAACTTAACAGAGGGCACTGTCTCTGTTGCATCCATAGAAGAAAGAATATCATCAATACCGCCGCTGCCACCAGTGCCAATTAATTGATCCAGCGGATCTTCTGCATCTTTGGTATTGCTCTTCCCGACTTTCAGATTAGTCCCGCCGCCAAGGATGTTGTTCAAGTCTGCGACCAGACCTTTGTCCACCAGTGCATCGATGATGGAACTTGATTTGCCGGCAGCTCCGCCATTTGCACCGCCGATCACTGCCAATAAGCCCCGTGACGCAACGCGATTTCCTCTGCCTGATGATCGACGACCGGAACTTTTGCTGCCGGATTTGTTCGATTTACCGGATTTTTTATCGTTGGATTTTTTGTCACTTTCCGATGTACCAGTATTGGCGGCGACGCTCGAGGTGGCTTCGTTCAAAATTTCGTCCGGAGTTTTGGGGATGAAACGAGCCAGTCGTTCGGGAATTTTGTCAATGTTGATCTCTTTCTTTTGGATAATCTGATAATCCTTCAAAGCGTAAAGAATGAGCGCATTCACAATGAGCAAAATTGTAAAAATGGATTTGAATAACAAGTCAGAGCCCAAACTTTTGATTGTCGCCCGTGTCCAAGAAAAAACCGGTGATTTGACTGCGACCGATTGCTTGGGTTGAATATATTGAAAAGAGAATTCTATTTTTGTGTCGCCGACAGTGACAACGCCCTGTTTTTCCGGCGTGAGTTTAATGAGATAGGAATCCCCCTGGCGTGGCAAAATATCGTGACGGATCAAATCCGAGATGTTCAGCGAAGAACTATCCAGCGAGATTTCCCCTTTGATAAACGGCTTGACGTTCAAGGTATAATAGCCGTTCTGTTGATCAAACAATACGTGTTGCTTGGGATATTCTGTGCCATACAAAATCAGATTATTGTTCCCGCTTTGCCCAACAGTGAATTGTTTCCCCTTGGACAAAACATATTGTTTGGAGTGATTGGAACGGCTGACGTTTAAAACGAGATATTTATTTTTTCCTGCCATTGATTTCGTGTATTTTTAAGTTCAAATAAAATTTCAGTCGAATTAGTCCGGCTTGTTCACGGCTAACATGATGTCATTGAAGCCGACTCTGCCGCAGGTAAACATGATCTTTTTAATGATCAGATAGGGCAATTCTTTATCAGCCTGAATGGAGATTTTTCCGGTGAAGCCGATATCTGTGTGAATTTCACCAATTTTTTCGCTGATGTGTCGTTTTGTTTTCAAATCATTGAGCAAACCAGGAATGAGCAATTGATTTGATCTCATCACATCAGCAACTTTGGCAATAGGTTGTCCGTCCAATAGAATCATTTCGTCTGTGACGGCGATGATGGACGTGGTTTCCGGCACTTTTTGCGCGGTAGAATTTGGCAGTTTTAAGTCCGGAGCAACAGACATGATTTGGCCTTCTGCGGAATAACTTTTCAGCAAAAAGACCAATAAAATAGTGAACATGTCGATCATTGACGTTAGTTTCAAAGAGAAAGTCGTATCACGTTTTTTACGACGGCTGCTCACAACATGAAATGTAAAATCGTCTGGCGTTTGTTGAAAACTTTTCATCATTTTTATTAACCATTCAAAATATGAGTTTAACCTGATAGAGATACATTTGGAAAACCAGTTTCGCGACAGCGATCCATGACCTGAATGATAATGTCGTATTTTACTCTGGCCTCTGGCGCGATGATGATATCCTCCGCATAGGGATATTTGCTTTTGATTTGCTTGAGTTGTTGAACCAGCGGCGCGTAATTATACTTGTCGCCAATTCTGTTTACCGGATCAAATTTGAATCCCGGGCTTTTCACCTGAAAACCTTTTTCTTTGACAGCTAAAATTACCAGCACGAGTTTCTTTTGCTGCTGTACCTGTACCGCGCGGTTTTTACTCAACGTAGGCAATGAAAGCTCAATTACCGCGATCTTAACAAAAGCTGCTGTCAGCAATAAAAATGGAATCAAAAGCAGAAAAATATTCATCACGGGAATAATATTGACATCGGCATCGTCAACGTGGCGATCTCTTCCCAGGGATCTTTTCAGATTCATCTTTATTTGCCCTTGCTGTTATTTTTCACCAAGATCAATTTGCTGTAAACGCGCGCTACATTTTGATTGATTTCGTCGATCAGTTCGTTGGTTTTTTCCTGAAGAACTGAATAGGCGATCATACAAGGAATAGCAGAAATCAATCCGAATGCAGTGGTGTTCATTGCCTGGGAAATACCACCGGATAACAACGTTGCTTTCATCGAAGCGTCGGCAGTTGCGACAGCCTCGAATGAAGTGATGAGACCGAAGATTGTACCCAACAATCCAAGCAGCGTAGAAACATTGGCAATTGTCGCCAGGTACGGAGTGCGTTTTTCCAGTTTGGGAATTTCTGCCAGTGCGGCTAATTCCAACGCATTCTGAATTTCAGCCGGGCTCTTGCCTGCTTCTTCAAGGCCGGCACGAAGTACTTTCGGTAGTGCGGCATTAGAGATGCTGCAAAATTCTACAGCGCTTCTGATATTTTTTTGCTGAATGAAATCGAGCAAACGGTGCATAAAGGCAGCCGTGTCGATTCGATTTCTTCCCAGAATAAAAATGGTGCGTTCAACCATAATGGCGATGCCCGAAATTAATACCAGCAGAATAACGTACATGAACGGGCCCCCGGATCTGAAGGAACTTACGATGAAATCCAATTGCAAAACCTCCTGTTAGAAAATTGCTAATTCCAGTTATATCTCGATTGACTTTGTTACCATTGAATGTAATCTTTATTTTTGAGTACGGATTTTTTTCTGTACCTGATATTTGTTTTTTCAACGTTGCGAAAGATAAGATCAAAAAACTGGCGTTCGATGCGAAGCCCGTCAACTTTGGGGTCGCTGCCAGGGACGATAAAAACAGCTTGCGGCTTGGCGATGGTGCCATAAATTGTAAGCTGCTTTTGAATGAATTTTTTCACCTGCGTATTGGAGATGATGTTGCCGCTGCTTTTATGATCCTGCTTTTTCGTTTGAGGGTTTTCAGTAGCAAACTTTGCACCAGAGACTGGCTTGTGCTTAGCAAAACCAAACCTCACGTTGAAAGAAAAAACGAGACCTGTTACGATAACGAAATAGATTGCTCGCCGGAGCAGGTTTGTCTTATTTTTCATTGGTCATTCCTCTTGATTTGGTTTGTTGGCACAATTCTCTTGGGATTTGCTTCCTGTGAAAGCGCCGAATTTCCGCCCGACCCGATTTCCAATGAAAGCTTTTCCAGGTGTGCTTTTGTTTTGTCCACCCATTCGTTCTGGATGTTGTTTTTTATCGCATTTCCTAAATTTGCTTTATAAACATCAATTGCTTTCTTTTTTGCAGCAATGACTTGTTTCCCAATCGCATCCAGATATGCCTGTTTGTCTTCTTCGTTATTGTTGTATTCAGCGGGAAGCGGAGCGTTTTTGATTGATTCGGCTAATTCTTCAAATGTCATTCCTGTCTTGAACAGCGACGCAGTTGTCCATTCAGCAATTTGATACTTACCGGCTTCCACATAGTTTTTTATTGCTTCCTGCAAAAAAGTAGTTTTGCGTTTCATGGTTGCTTCAAGGGGTGGCACAATTTTGATCTGTTTGTATTTTTCAAAGATAATTTCACCGATCATAAATTGAGCTTTTGCCGGTAAATAATCTTCGACGCTTTTTCTGCCTCTCTTAAATTCTTTGAATTTGTTCACTGTTGTCTGAAATTCGGTCATTGCATTGGAAAAATCGTTTTGATTGTATGAAATTTCTCCAATTTTGTACAGCGCTTCAATGATCTGATCCGGATTCGCATTGGGAAATTGCTGGACAAATTGACGGTATGTATTCTTGCATTTGAACCACAGTTCCAATTGTTCATAACAATTGGCAGCGGCAAGCATCGCACGAGAAGCAAATTGTGACGTTCGGCATTCATTCGCCACGCGCATATATTTTTCCGCCGCGTGAATCCAGTCCTGTTTCTTTTCATATAATAGTGCGGCTTTCATGAGCAGTTCATCTTTGAAACTTACATTGGGTTGTTCTTCCAGCATGCGTTCATAGGCGCGGATCGCCTTGGTAATGTCCTCCGCTTCTTCAAATTGTCCGCCCGCTTCAAAAATTGCGGCTTTAGCGATTTGTTCGTCTTTCGTGCTGAACGCTAATTTCAGAAACTCGACAGCGGCGCGGGTGGCTTTACCCTGTTTTTTCAAAGTTTCCGCATGTTTGAACTTTGCTGAAGCAACCAGCTTTTTTGATCTGGTGACGACATGGGCGGAATCAGGGAAAGCATCCGCCAGGTTGTTGAACCATTTTTCGGATTGCTGATATTTGCCCATTTTCAGGTAACACTGCGCGACCATTTTGATGCATTGGCCGTAGTAAGGCGACGTGCGGTATTTAGGCGCCACTGCTTTTTCGTAAAGTTTAACAGCTAAATCCCAGCGTTGCAAATTGTATAAAGTTTCAGCATATTTGATCATCACTTCCAGCAAGTTTTCACTTTGCGGCTGCTGACGAATAAAATCGTTACAAGCGCGCATGAGTTTAAACTGAGTTTCTGAAGTCACTTTAATGGGAATGATTGATTCTGTACCACCCCCGGCGAAATCCTCGATGTACAGAGTGATCGTATCCGAACTAACAGCTTGACGTTCTAAAATTTCGTAATAAGCAAGAATTCGATTAAACGCTGCCGTTTCGCGATATTCGTTATCGCCGTAAATATTCATCACTTTGTAGTACTCATCTGCTGCTTTATCAAATTCTTGAATTGCGTAATAACATTCTGCCAGATAAAAATTAACCCGCGGCGCCCGTTTGCTGTCGCGGAATTTTTTCAAATATTCTTCATATTTGTCAATTGCCTTGCGATATTCGCTGGTTTGGTTCTTTTGCTGGGCTTTTGTCTGGAATTCGGTTCCCAGGGAATACAACATCTCTTCTGACATATTTACTGCAGATTCACGGACGTTTTTTTCCTGATGTTTTTTGAGCCATTCGCTATCGGGCCCGTATCTTTCCACAAAAGCATTTTTTGCCTCTGTTGCCTGATCTTCATTCATATCCGCTTCATAACATTGGATGATCTCTTTTTGAATTTTCGGTGCATCCGGATAAAAAGGATAAAGATTTAGCAGCGTCTGATAAACACGGATAGCGTCCTGGTAAAAGTTACGTTTTTTATAGATTTCGCCCATTTTAAGCAGCACGTCCAGTGCATAACTTTGAGTTTCGTCTTTACTCAGAATCTCTTCCAGCGATTTCGGCCCGTGGTATTCAGCGAGAGAATGCGCGATGTATTCGATAGCTTCATTGCGCACATCTGCTTTTGTTTTGCCCAACTGTTTGGTGTTCATTCTTTCCAGCAGAGAAATATCGCTGATCAGATAAATGAACGTGCTGATCGCGCTGGTAAAATCGTTAATGTTGTAATATGACCAACCTAATTTGTAAAGAGCATAGTTGAAATATGGATTATCCCAGCGATCGAGAAGGTGTTCGTATTCTTTGATCGCTTTGTCAAATTCCCTTTTGCTGAAATAATACTCTCCAAGCCGAAAATGAGCCTCAGCAACACGCGGGCTTTCCGGCGACTCAAAAACCAATTTTTGCAAATAGTCTTTGGCTTTTTCCTGGTTTCCTTCGTCGAGGTGAGAAATCGCCAGCCGGTACAAAATGCGGTCTTTGTAAGGCAAATTGGGGAATTTCTCCAATAATTGGTAGCAAAGATCAATGGTTTTCTGCAAATTGATGTGAGGCAAAATCGGTTCGGCGAAAATGTCGCCTTTGTCAAATTTGACGATCTCCTCGTCGTATTTTTTCATTTTTTGTTTGAATTCAAATTGCGCCTTGCTTGCATATAGCTCTGCCAATTCGAACATCAAATAAGAGATGAACGGCTGATTGGGATATTTTGCAATCAACTGTTCATGGTGGGCAATTGTGGCGTTAATGCTCCCGATATCAATGCTTTCTGTTGTATCAGACGCGACATATTTTACCGGAAGTTGATCGATTTTATCCGGATTGAATTGATTTTGCGCGATACTTGCTTTTGATATCCACAGACCTGCAAAAACTAAAAGAAAAATGATATACGATTTATTACGCATGACTATTTGTGCCCCATTTTATTTTCCTCTGCTGCTCCCCAATTCCTTCAAGAACAAAGCTCTGGAAACGCCGTATTCTGCATAGCCCCGCCAGTCTTTTCTTCTTTCCCGGCGTTCCACAAGTTTGTTCATTCGTGCGATTTCTTCCTGCATGTAAACAAGCTGATCCTTTTCAGCACGTAAATTTTCAATCATTTTTTTACGAACTTCCTGAAGCCGTTTCTTCTCGGTGAGAAGATACTCGGGAATCTTCTGGCCTTTTCCGTCTAACGGAAGCGCATCGAGCAACTTTGTCTCCTCGATGAGGAGCTTAACTTTCAAATTTTCAATGTGCTGCCGTTGTGATTTCAAATGATAATTAACCTTTTGAACCAAAGCCGGCAAATTCTGTTGATCAGGAAAAATTTCAAGTATTTTTTTATAAGAAGAAATCGCTTCGTCGTATTGGCCAAGTGCAATGTAGGATTGACCGAGTACGAAATAGGACTCTTCTGCATTTTCGCTGTTAGGATATTTTTTGACCAATTTATTTAAAACGCGGATTACTTTTTCGTATTCATTTAATTTCAGATAAGCCCAGCCAAGGCCTAACAACGCGTCTTGGTAATTTTCATGTTCCTCGGCTATCGAGGAAAGTTGGTCTGCAGCGGCTTTGTATGCTTGTAGTTCATAATAAATGAGCCCAAGCGTCAAGCGCGCATTGTCAACAATATTCCGTCGTTCCGGACTGATGACTGGCAGCGCGGTGATTTTTCGGAAGAAATCCACAGAGGCGGCGACATTCGATTTCTTCAGGTAACACAAAGCTGTCGTGTAAAGGGCATTGGCGTAAAACTCGCTGCGGTCGCCGATTTTCTTGAGCACGTTTATAGCCATGTCATAATTTTTCAGATTGTAATGACTCTGCCCCGCCAGGTAGCTGGCTTCATTCAGAACTTTTTGATCTCTGGTTTTTTTGATGAGCACATAATAAACGCGCAGCGCTTGTTTGTATTTTCTCTGAGCGTAATAATTGTTTTCCAGACCCAACAGCGCTTCGGGGATCATCGGGCTGCGTCGGTATTTTTTTATAAGGAAGTTATATAGTCTGGTGGAGCCGGAATACAATTCCTCCTGAAATAAACATTTGCCCAGATAGGTAACTACCTGATCCAATTGGCTGAATTTAGGATAATAATCCATGATAATGACCAATTCTTGAGCCGCTCTCCAGTACTCTCCCTGATTGTAAAGCTTAACTCCACTGCTAAAAATTTTGTTTGCCGCGCGCTCCATTTCTTTATCCGAACTGTTTTGCGGGAAGTCACTGGGCGTAGCAGCGTGCACAGCGGCTCCTGAAAAAGAACTGATCAGGATAAAAACTGACGTGACAAAAAGGAGTTTCAATAATATGTGTGAAATAGATTTCATAAGCGAACGTTTACTGTCCTACTTTTTTTTCTTGCCATTTTCTTCGAGCGATTTTTTCATTTTTTCAAGGTCTTGTTTTACTTTTTCCCGTTTTCGCCTGATGGCTTCTAACTTTCTTCGCTCTTCTTCGTCTTTTTTGCGCTTTAATTTCGCGCTTTTATCAAAATATTTATAAACAGAAAAACGATGAGTGATGCCGGCACGTACCTGCCATTTGTAGTATTCTTTGTGGAAAATATCCGTTTCCTTCAGCGAATCGTATTGAGTCAGAGCAAAGTCAAAACTGATGTCGATGACATTGTCCCACGGTCCCAGAAAACGAATGCCCTGGCTGATTCTGGACGAATTTTGGTTAAATGGCAAATCTTTTTTATTGAAAAAGATTTCCCCACTGTATTCAGTGTAGAATTGAACTGATCGAATGGGAAATTTAAATCCGGCACCTATGAACAATTGGTCTATTTCAGACGTGAAATAGGTGTCAGTGACGTCATGATCCATGTAGCCGAAGTTTAAGTTAATTTTCAACGGATGTCGCGGCATCATTTTCAAAAAGTCCAGCGTGATGATGCCTCTTGCACTCCAGGCAGCTTTATTAGTGAAAAACGTTTCAAACGGGACATTGCCTTTGCTGGCAGTTGGAATGATGAAACTCCCTGCCAATCCAAATTTAAAAAAGTCTGTTCGCAAGGGCGTTAAATATTTAATCCCAAGGAGAGTATTGCCGCGCATTCCCCAGAGATGTTCCTGATCGTCCTGATAGGGGATCCAGTTAAGATATGTTTCCAGATAGTGCGCCAATCCAAAAGTAGCGCTTAAATTTGAGCGATAGTATTTTGCCAGACTTGCTTTGCTTGCCTGTTTCATGTAGGTGGAAACATTCCATTGAACAATGATGTCCGCTGGCTTAACCGGATCTGCTGATAGCACCCGAAGCATTCCTTTTCCCCCGGTGAGACCAATTTGGCTGTGAACGATAGAATTGAATCCGAACAATAGAACCAGAATGAATAAGGGAAATTTTCTCATATTTTATTTCCGCCTTTAACTTAATGTCTGTTAGGCTAACTTTTATTTTCTCAACAGGTTATTTTTCAAAATGAAATAATTGAATTTAAAATATTGAATAAAAAATGTCAAGCATCTTGTGAAAAAAATTATTATCAGATAAAAAATGATATTTTTTAAAAAATTAGCTCGCTTTGTTGAGTTAATGTTTTGATGTAAATAAGGGTTGGTTACTGATAGACACTTATCAGTAAATTCAAAATAACTTTCAAAATTTAAGTGACTTGCAACCGATTTGCCCCTGTGAAGGCAAAAAGAATAAAAAAATTACATCAATTATTATGCCAGAAAATTAACAAAATGAGAAAAGTCTTTGGCAGTTTAAGCTATTGATTATTAGGCATATAAAAGACAGGTAAATAGATTAAAAATAGACAAATAAAAAAGTACAAAATTATAATTGATTGAAAATAAAGCAATAAGGATAAATTAACCTCTTTGCTGGTCAAAAAGTGACCACCATCACATATAAATTTTATGTGATTACCCGAAAAAATGTCTCTGTTTGTGACAAACATGCTCCTACAAATTTGTAACCATTTTTTCAGAAACACAAAACTTCATTGTTAGAAAAAAGGTTTCGTCTGATTTTTGCTGAGGCTCTTTTGCTGTTGCAAAAAATTTTATTACCATTCAAGTGATTGTTTTTTATTACAAATTTATTAAACAAAATAAGCGGGGAAAAAGTTGCATGAAAAAATTCACTTTTGAAATTAAAAAAATGCAAACCTTTTTTTTCACGAGTTGTCTAATTTGGTGAACTGATTTCAAGGACAAAATATGAATCATGATGAAGCGGTTTTGGTCCGCAAAGCGCAAAAAGGTCATGCACCTTCATTTGAACAGTTAGTGCGCCGTTACGATGAAAATATCATGCGTTTGCTCTGTCATTTGCTCAATGACTCAGAAGATGCCAGGGATGTGTACCAGGAAGTTTTTTTCAAGGTGTACAAGTCCATTGCTTCGTTTAATTTTCGCAGTGAATTTTATACGTGGGTTTATCGTATCGCTTTAAACACGGCAATTAATTTTCGAAAGAAACGCAAGAAAAATTGGCGACTGGAAGGCGTGGAATATTTCGCTGCACAAAACGAATTGGATCACATAAAAATCGAAGACGCCGTAGCGAATCCCGAACATAATTTTTTGAATTCCGAGCTTTCCCTGCAAATTGCCGATGCCGTTGATCAGCTTTCCCCGAAACAACGCGCTGTGTTTGTGTTGCGGCATTATGAAGGAATGAAACTCAAGGAAATTGCAAAGATTCTTCAACTGAACGAAGGGACGGTTAAGAATTACCTGTTCCGCGCTTTGGAAAAAATGAGACGAAATTTGCATGAATATAAATATTTTCAATAAAGGAAACAGAGATGGCGTGCACAAAAAAATATGAAAAATGGATTTGGCTTTCCATGTACGACGAATTGACCGCTGATGAGAATAAAGAATTGATGCAGCATCTACAATCGTGCGAACAATGTCGGCGCGAGTGGGAAAACGCCAAACAATTTGAAACAAAATTGTCGGAGAAGGAACCACTTCAGGTATCCGAAGAAATTTTGCAGCAAAGCCGGGATGCGTTGTTTCACCGCATTCGTATGGCGGAGCGTTATGGCACGAAACCGTTGTGGCTGGAAAAATTGCGCAGAATTGTCACATTGGATTTGCGTCCCCAATGGCGGCTGATGACAGCGCTGAGTATGCTAATCGTCGGGGTTTTTCTGGGCGCGAAATTTTTTCAACAGTCACCTTCATTGGATTCAGCACTTCTTCAGGATATATCTTTTCAAGCCGAATCTATCGACCGCATTGAGAATCTATCTTTTGATCCACAGAAAAATCAAGTGATGGTCCGCTTTCGTACTGTTCAGGAGCGTGATGTGCAAGGTCGTCCTGATGATCCGATGATTCAAAGACTATTGGCCCGAACTTTGGTGAGCGATCCGCGGCCTAATTTACGGCTCCGCTCAGTGAATGCGTTGCGCGAAACAAAGAGCTATAGTCAGCAGGTTTTAGATGCATTGATTGAAGTGCTGGAAAAAGATGACAATTCCGGTGTGCGTTTGAAAGCGATCAAAATCTTAAATTCAATTCCTTGGAACGAAGCAGTGCAACCCATGCTGAGCCGCGTGTTCATCAAAGTCTTGCTGCAAGAAACGAATCCCGCCGTTCGTATTGAGGCTGTCAATGCATTAGGCAAAATATTGAGCAAAGATACGATTAACATTCTGAATAAAGCAGCAGAAAAGGACAGCAATGAATACATACGTAACAAAGCTGCAATTTTGCTGGAGAAGGTAAAAAACGCGCAATTTTAAAAAAAGCAAACAATAACTTTAGGAGGAATAATGATGAAAAAAACAAAGACGATTTTTATTCTGGTTTTAGCTGCTTTGCTGCTGGTGGTGTCGATGAGTATTGCACAGCAGTTAAAGAAGCATGGGCGCTATTACATTGCTGATATTGAAAAAGAATTTAAAGTAGCCCCAGGTGGCATACTGGAAATTAAAGATGTCCGCGGCGATGTGCAAATTACCAGTTGGAGCAAAAATGTTGTTTACATTCACGAGCGCAGAAAAATGGATGTGTACACCAAGGAAGAAGCCGAAGCTGTACTTAAAGACCAAAAATATCAGTATCAGAAAATCGGAAATAAAATTGTTGTGGGCATGAAAGGTAGCTATCGTTCATACATGAGCAGCTATTTTGATGTCAAATTGCCGAAAAAATTCAATGCGACAGTGAGTACCGCGGGTGGTGATTTGAGAGTTTCCGATTTGGAAGGAGAGGTCAAGTTAGTGACTTCGGGCGGCGATATTGATGTGAGCAAAATTGATGGCATTGTAAAAGCCACAACATCTGGCGGAGATATCTCGGCTAATAAAATATCGAAAGAAGCTATCCTTACCACTTCCGGCGGTGATATTGACATGGATGATATCAAAGGAGATGTCAAAGCTGCGACTGCCGGTGGAGATCTTTCGCTGCGGGAAATAGCCGGGAATGTTCGCGCTTCAACTTCTGGCGGAGATATCATCGTGGAGAAGAATACGGGCAATGTCTCGGTTCAAACATCAGGTGGAGATATTGAGTTATACGATGTCGGCGCTCAGGTGAAAGCAACCACTTCTGGCGGCGATGTCGTCGTGCGTCGTAGCAGCGGAGATGTGAAGGTCGTGACTTCTGGTGGTGATATCGATCTGACAGATATTCAAGGGAAAATAAGCGCTACGACTTCCGGCGGAGATATTGAAGCGACAACGGTAATGAAGGGCATTAAAGTTACCACTGCCGGAGGAAATATTGAGCTGGTGGATATTCGCGGCTTTATCGACGCGAAAACTTCCGGCGGGGATATGAAAGCAGAATTGACTTTGCAGGATTTTTCTAAAGATCATCATGTGACAATGAACACAGCCAGTGGTGATATTGAGTTGAGAATTCCTGCCCAATTACCGGCGACAATAAAAGCCCGTTTGAAAGTTACCCCCCGGGCACGCGATGATTACGACATTATTTCTGACTTTCCTATTTCAATTAAAAAGGAAAAAGAAGGGAGAAATGAAATCATCTCAGCGACAGGAGAAATTAATGGCGGCGGTGATGTGATTGAGTTGAAAACGACTAACGGGAATATTTCAATTATTAAAGCGAAATAGATTTTAAATGGAAAAGATGTACTCCACTTTTGAGGTGGAGTACATCTTTAAATAGTTTTTATTTTTTCGCCAACCGTTTCTCGCGAAATTTTTCTGAGCGATTCTCCATGATGATGTAAATTACCGGAACGACAAATAGCGTGAGAAAAGTTGCCACGAATAAACCGCCGATTACAGACCTTGCCAGCGGGGCCCAGTTTTCTCCGCTCTCGCCCAAACCTAATGCTAACGGAACCATTGCCAGTATTGTCGTCAACGCAGTCATCAGCACTGGTCTCATTCTCGTTTCTCCGCCTTCCTGGACTGCTTCCATCAAACTTTTTCCTTTGGCGCGGAGCTGATTCATGTAATCGACGAGCACAATTCCGTTGTTCACCACGATACCGACTAACATAATAATTCCGATCAGTGCCATCACCGTGAGCGTAGTTCCGGTGAGGAACAAGAAAAGTGCCACGCCGATGAGGGACATGGGAATGGTGAACAAAATGATGAACGGATCCAACAGAGACTCGAACTGCGAAGCCATAACCATATAAGTGAGCAAAATAGCAACCAACATGGCAATGCCCAAATACATGAACGATTCCTGCTGTTCTTCAGCCATACCACTGATTTCGAGCCGATAATCATTGGGGATAACTACTTTTTTCATGGCTTTTTGCACATCGAGAGTAACGCTGCGCAAATCTCTGCCCGAAACCATCATGGAAACTTTAACCACGCGTTCCTGGTCTTCGCGAGTGATTTCTGTCGGAGCTTTGCTGGTTACTACGCGCGCTACGGATCGAAGCGGCACTCGCGCACCTGTCGGCGATACGATCAAAATATTTTCCAGGTCTGCCTTGGATTTGCGATATTTTTTATCCAGTTGGACACGAATGTCGTATTCTTCACCGCCTTCGCGAAAAGTGGAAGCAACTGTACCCAGAATATTTGAGCTTACTGTCTGCGAAACCGCTGCTGCTGAAATTCCCAGATCAGCCAGACGATTTCTGTCCAGTTCTATTCTCAGCTCTGGCATGGCTTCTTCAAGACTGATTTTCACTTGTTCGGTACCGGGAATCTGTTTTACCAGATCTTGAATTTGTTCGGCTAATTCTTTTGATTTTGTCAAATCGTGCCCGAAAATTTCCACGACGATGTCGCCTTCGCCGAACATCTGACTGATTCCCTGTTCCTGATAGCGAATTTCTGCGCCGGGGATTTCGGCAAATTTCTTTTTAAGAGCCGCATCAATCTCTTTTTGAGAGCGATGACGCTGGCTTTTGCGGACTAATTTTACATTGACTTCGCCTGCGTTTGAGGCGCCACCACCGAAGAGAGCCGTGAGACCTTCGCCCTGACCAAATTGTACGTGAATATTTTCTGCTTCCGGCACTTCTTTTTTGACAACGTCAGCAATTTTCATCATTGTTTTTTGCATTTCATCGAGACTGGTTCCGGGGGCAGTTTTTACCTGATAGACGATAAATCCCTGATCGGAATGGGGGAAAAAATCACCGCCACGGGTTGCCAGAATCGCAATGGAAGTTGCAAAAAGCAAAGTGACCAAAATGAGCACAGTTTTTCTGTGGTTGATTGACCATCTCAGAGCTCTGCTGTATTGATTTCTTAATCCGATCAGAAAGGAAGTAATTCCTTTTTTTATGCGGCTGATAAACCCTTTGGATGATCTATCTCGTGATTTAATTTTTTCACTAATGTCCAGAAATCGCGATGCCAGAAGCGGCACTAATGTGAGTGCGACAAATAACGAGGACAAAAGAGAAAAACAGATGGTAACAACCATGTCGTTGAACAACTCGCCGGCAATGCCAGGGACAAAAAGCACGGGCACAAAAACTGCTAATGTTGTCAATGTAGAGGCAGTGATTGCCATAGAGACTTCCGAGCCTCCCTTGTCAGCAGCATCTTCCATAGAATCACCCAATTGCCGCCGCCGGAATATATTTTCCAATACAACAATGGAGTTATCCACCAACATTCCCACTGCCAGTGCCAAACCAGCCATGGAAATCATATTCAGCGTCAAACCGGCCTGATCCATGACTGCAAAAGTGACCAACATGGAAACCGGAATGGAAATGGCAACAATGAGCGAACTGCGGAAATTTAGCAAGAAAAATAACAGCACAAGAAACGCCAAACCGATAGCTTGCAATGCGGTGCTTCCCAGATTTGACATGGATCGCTGAATGAAGGTCGCCTGATCCCAGAAGTTGATAATCTCCACACCTCTGGGAATGGCTTGCTGAATATCATCCAATTGGCTTTTTATGCGCTTGACGACTTGCACAGTGTTCGCGTCCGATTGCTTGCTGACCATGAGCAGAACGCTTGGGTTACCGTCAATGTATTCGCGTTGTCTCTGTTCTTTGAAACCATCCACTACGCGTGCCACATCGCGAATTCTAACAGGTGTCCCCTGAATTGTGGCAATGGTTGTGTTTTTGATTTCATCTAAATTCTGATATTCCCCCATGGTTTGAACAGTGTATTCCTGCTCTTTATTTTCAATCCAGCCGCTGGGAATCTGCATGTTGTTCATTCGCAGTGCGTTCACAAGATAATCAATGGAAAAATGATGCGCCTGCAAGCGATGGGGATCTGCGAGAATTTTAATTTCGCGGGATAAGCCTCCGGCAGTGAAAGCATTTGCCACGCCCGGAATACGTTCAATTCGCGGCTCGATCTCCCGTTCTGAAATTCTGCGCAATTCTGCAGTGCCGTATTGGCTTGATTGAACAGCCATGTACATGATTGGCTGCATGGAAGGATCAAAAGCGAATACTACCGGATCTCTGATGTCATCAGGCAAATAGTCACGGATGAAGTCGATGTTTTTCCGCGTATCAATTTCCGCCTGATCCATATCAGTACCCCAGTCAAATTCAAGCAACACCAGGGAAAGTCCCTGTTTGGAAGTGGAGCTGACTTTTTTAACGTTCTCCACAGAAGATACAATTTCTTCGAGAGGACGAGTTACAGAATTTTCAATATCGTAGGGATTGACTCCTGTGTATTGGGTGATGATCGCGATCACCGGAAAAGTTAAATCCGGGAACAGGTCTATTTTCAATCTTGCCAGAGAAAAGAGACCAAACCCGATCACAATCAAATATATCATGAAAAACGTGATGCCGCGTTTGATGGCTAATGTCGTGATTTTCATCTCAATTGTCTCCTTCGTTCAAAACCCTTACTCTTGAACCATCTTTTAAACTTTGCTGTCCAACGACTACGATTTGTTCTCCTTCTTCAAGCCCGGATTTTACGACGGAAACCGTGCCATTGGTGTAGCTAATTTCTAATTTGCGCAAGTGAGCCACGCTATCCTGCACAACAAACACGTGGGAATTTACCACCGTCATATCTTCGCCATTGACGCGCTGCAATTCAGTTTTTTCAATCACTGCAAATTTAGGAATCGCGATGACATCTTTCAGCGTCTGAATGGAAATCTGCACTTCAGCGAACATGCCGGGTTTCAACTTTTTATCTTTGTTGTCCACGAGAATCTCAATCTTTCCCATGCGCGTCAGCGGGTCGAGAACCGGGCTAATTTTGATAATTTTTCCCCAAAAAGTCTCGTCCGGATAGCTGCGAACTTTGACGACGCCGGATTGCCCGATTTTCAATTGGCCAAAATCTTGCTCAGGTGCTTTCACAATCACCTTCACTCGATTCATCTGAACAACGGTTACAATGGGCATGGGACCCGTTGCCATGTCGCCCGCTTCATAATTGCGCGTACCAATAATGCCGGAAATGGGCGCTGTAATGATTGCGTCTTTTAATTGACTTTCTGCCTGTATGAGCGCCGCTTCTGCCTGTTCAACCAAAGCTTTTGTCGCTTCAAATTGAGTTTTTGCTGCGTCGAATTGTTGTTCGCTGATTGCATTTTCCGCTTTTAATCTTTTGGCGCGCTCAAATTCAGCTTTCATATTAGCGAATTGCGCCCGTGCGCTTGCCAGACCAGCTTTTGCCTGAACTACGGCCTGTTCAATTTTTGTCGCTTCAATTTTCGCAATCACATCGCCTTTTCTTACATAGTCGCCTTCATCAACTTCAAATTTGACGATGCGATCAGGAATCTTGGAGAACACTTTCACTTCTATTTCCGCCTGAATGTCGCCGGTGTAAGTAACTTCTCTGGAAACATCTTTGCGAACTACCGGCATTGTTTGCACCGGAATGATCAGCGCATCTTCGTTCGATTTTGCTTTTTTGCCACAGCCTGTCAGTAAAAGTGAGTTCACATAATTCATTCTCGCCTGCGTCAGAGCTAATTGAGAATTTAGTACGTCCAATTGTGTGTTTATTCCTTCTTTGTACATCATATTCGCCAAACGCAAAGCTTCTTTTGCCAGATCCACGGTCTTGACCGCAGACTGATATTTTTCCCTGGCTTCCTGCAGTTTATTGTACGCCACTTCAACTTCTGCAGCGATGCCGTCGCTGGCTTGTTTTTCAGTGTCCAACATGATGTGATAATCCAGCCGAGATTTCTGATATTGCGCTGCTGATTGGAAACCGTGGAACAGAGGAATTTGCAAACTGATCGCAGATGTGAAACCTTTGCTGGCATTTTTATGGCTGAATTTGTAATTATTTCTCATGTCCATGAATGAATAGTCAGTTTGAAAAAATATTTTTGGGAGAAAATTACTTCGGGCAATGGCAACTGTTTTACGCATTATCCGCTTTTGATCCTGGATCGCCAGAAACATCGGTCTTTTTTCCATGGCTAATTTCTG
The DNA here is from genome assembly GCA_002085355.1 of Candidatus Zhuqueibacterota bacterium 4484_87. Lineage (GTDB taxonomy): Bacteria > Zhuqueibacterota > Zhuqueibacteria > Thermofontimicrobiales > Thermofontimicrobiaceae > 4484-87. The sequence goes on from NATN01000001.1 coordinate 47,817, forward strand.
CAACTCTTCCAGGGGCATGTTGCAAAATTCATCTTCCACATATTTGAACTCGCCTTCCACATCGATGACAGCATCTCTTTCCAGACCGAGAATTGTCTTGAGCATGGTCAGCGCAGATCGATAGTTGTTTCTGGCAGCGATCACCGCTGGTCTCAAATTCGCGACATCCACCTCGGCGCGCATTTTGTCAAAACCGGATGCAGCGCCTGATTCATATTTTTTTCTGACATTTTCGAAATTCGCTTCTGCCTGAGCCAATGCTTCTTCCTGAACTTTGACAAGTTCTTTCGTCAACAAGCATCCGTAAAATGCATTGGTTGTGTTGTAAATCAAGTCCTGTTTTTTCTCCATGAGATTCTTTTTTGCCGCCGATTTCGCAGCATTGGCAATTTGAATTCCGGAAATTCCAGCGCCTCCCAAGAATAATGGTTGTGTCAATGTGGCGCCATAACGGAGCGTATTTTCCAACCCAAAAGACATGCGCACATAATCAGGCATGTCTTCCAGCCCCGGAATGTACGGGCCCAGCGGCGCTAACATCGGTTTCAAAAAGTTGGGTATGGTTTGTTCCTGGATGCTCCAGGCATGTTGGAAATTGATCGAGCCGTCCAATTTAGGCAAAATGTTCGACCAAGCTTCCACAACACCGGTTTTAGCTTTTGCGACTTCTTTTTCCGCCATTTGAATTGCCGGATTTTTCTGCAATGCCAGTTCCACGCTTCGGTCAAGAGTGAGCGTCACCTTTTTTTGCGAGAACCCAGTTAACGGCGAAAATAACAGCAGAAAAAATAAAATCAACTGTAATGTCCGCAGAATTTCTGTTGTTAAATTTTTCATATTTTCCCTCACTCATTCAATCCTTTGAATAAAAGTTCAACAATCTCTTCGGCTAATTTATCAGTTAAAATTTTTCGTTTCGATTTGATTTGCAAGCTAATGAAATGGCCTGTAACAGCGACAAACATTTCTGCTGCCAAATCAGGATTTGCCCCTGCGCCAAATTCACCGGATGAAATGCCTTCCTTAAAAATGTTCAGCAATAATTTTTTGTGTGCGCGCACATGTTTTTTGAAATCTTCGACAAATGGCGTATGTTCTGATGTTAAAAAAATCATCAGGAAAAATTTGGAAAATTCGGAATGTTCATAACTGATGCGAAATTGCTGCTGCATTATTTTCACTAATTTCATTTTTGCTGAAATATCTGTCTCGGCAATTTTTCGGGAAAATGCTACGCCGTATTCCATCCCGGTTTCCAATAATTCTCGGAAAATTCCCTCCTTGCTGCCAAAATAATAATAAATTGTCGGCTTTGACACATTCGATAGTTCAGAAATTTCGCGCATGGAAACGCCATTGTAGCCTTTCTCCGCGAACAGACGAGCTGCCGTCAAAAATATCTGAAGCTTGGTATCGTTTTCGCCTTTTAATTTTTTCTGAAAATTTTCCATTCTGCTCCCTTGCTGACCGTTCGGTCAAAAGCTGATTTGTGAAATTGTACCAATTACGTCTTTTAAATTAAATAGTTTCAAAAAAATTACCTATACTTACCGGTAGGTAAGTTGCCAATTTCATCTTACGAGACGATGGATTAGAAGTTCCGTTTAAATTGTGCAAATTGTTGGAAATTATTTCCTGCGGGGAAAATGGGGATAAAAAAACCAGCCACGTTTTGAATGTGGCTGGTATGAAAAATTTCAAGAAAACCTGTTTTGTAAAATCCGAAGAAAAATCCAGCGTTTAATTTCTTTTGGAAAGAACGTCTTTTTCGTAGTTGTGAATTTCATCAATTAATGAAGTACCAACGGGCATATTGTTTTTCATGCAATAATAATCCCAAACTGCACCGAAAGGCATAGTTTTCAATTCTTCAAATAGAGCCAATCGCTCGAAAAAGTCGCCTTTTTCCTCAGCAGATTTCAACATGTCCCGAGGTTCAAGCAGTGCCAGAAGGAGCGCTTTCAGCGTGGCGCGCGTTCCCAAGACCCAGGCGCCGACACGGTTGAGCGTAGCGTCAAAGAAGTCGAGTGCGATGTGCACACGATCGAGGCTGTCAGCGCGTACAATTTCCTCTGCCACAGCTTTGACGTCGTCGTTGAGAATGACAGTGTGGTCGCTGTCCCAGCGGACACCACGGCTGACGTGGAGGAGCAACTCATCCACGAATAGTAAAGTCGAAGAAATTTTGTCAGCTATTGATTCCGTTGGGTGGAAATGACCTAAGTCAAAGCAGACGATTTTTTTGTTTTTCACAGCATACGAGAGATAAAATTCATGCGAACCCACAACAAACGATTCGCTGCCAATGCCGAAAAGCTTACTTTCCAGCGCGTCTTTCATCTCAAAAGCAGGAAAAGATTTTCGAAAAATTGTATCCAGCGATTCTTTGAGCAGTTTGCGATGTGTCAGGCGATCTGCCGGAATATCTTTCATGCCATCGGGAATCCAGATATTGTTGATGGCCGGGCTGCCAAGCTCTTTTCCCATGAAAGCAGCAATCTCCCGAGTGCGCTGGACATGTTCAATCCAGAAATCGCGAATACCTTTGTCTTTGCTGCTCAGCGTAAAACCATCGTTTGCTTTAGGATGCGAAAAACACGTGGGATTGAAATCCAGTTTAATCCCCAGACTATTAGCCCAGTCAATCCAGCCTTTAAAATGATCAGGAGAAATTTCATCTCTATCCACGAATTTACCGCCGAATTCACCGTAGATTGCGTGCAGATTGAACCGATGTTTACCGGGAATGAGTGAGAAAGCCTTTTCCGCATCCTGTCGCAATTCAGCTACAGTGCGTGCTCTGCCCGGATAGTTGCCCGTCACCTGAATTCCGCCGCCTGAAAGTTCAGCGTCAGGAGTTTCAAAACCGGCAACATCGTCGCCCTGCCAGCAATGCAAAGAAATGCTGACTTTTTCAAGTTGCTCGAGAACTTTGTTTGTATCGATATCTAACTGAGCATATTTGTCTTTGGCTATTTCATAACTGCGCTCAATTTTTTTCTCCATGATTCGTCTCCTTGTTTTTCCGGATGCTCTATTTTACCATTTTTCGAAATGCACTTTTTTGGGATCAAAACGATTTGCCGGCGGTTTTTTTTCGTCGGGATGGCCGATGGCAACAACACCCATGGGCATGATGTGTTCTGGCAGATTCAGTAATCTTTTCAATTTTTCCACCCGATGCAAACGGGGAAAGATTCCCAGCCAAACAGCACCCAGTCCGAAAGAATGCGCTGCTAACAAAATATTTTCCATCGCTGCAGCAGCATCCTGAATACCGTAGCCGTCAGCAAGTTCGCTGTTTTTGTCCCAACAAACCGCGATCGCAGCAGCGGCTTGAATCAGCATTGTGGAATGGGGGTGAAATTCAGGGATTTTGTCCATGATATTGTGATCTGTCAAAACGACAAAATGCCACGGTTGCCGATTCCCAGCCGATGGCGCTGCCATAGCCGCGCGTAATAACTCGTCGATGATCTCCTTTGAAACCGGTTGATCTTTAAATTGACGGATGCTGCGTCGGGTCAGGATGGCTTCCATTAAATCCATAAATTCGCCCTCATCTTTTTATTTATAATACTGGATTTTTTATTTAATTTCAAGAAGATAATTTCAATATGCAAAAATAAACAAGATTGTTTTTAGCTCGTCAAAAAACAAATCAATAATCACACCAGCGGAAGTATTCGTCCCACATTGCCATGTAATTGTCGTAGTTGCTACCTACGGCGACAGAATGGCTGATGCCCAAAATGAATCTTCCACCGGACTTGGCGCATTTCATGGAACGGCGGACGTCGTTGCGAACGTCTTCGGGTGTGCCGCTTTGAATATTTTCCAGATTCACGCCGCCCCAAAGCGTGATTTTGTCGCCGTAGCTTTGCTTGAGCTCGCAAATGTCCATGCCAGCCGAGGCTTGAATCGACTGGTAAGCGTCGTAGCCGATTTCAATGAACATGTCCATTAACGGCATCACATTGCCGCAACAGTGCTTGAGAATTTTGATGCCAAAATTGTCGTGCAGGTTTTTGGCCCGGGCTTTATTTGGTTCAAGAAAAAAGTCTCGAAACATTTTGGGGCTAATGAGAGGCCCGGATTGAAAACCAAAATCTGCACCCCAGAGAATTCCGTCAGCATCGGGATGAATGTAATATTTGTCCGCGGCATTCTGTTGTTTGACCAGATAGTCAGCCGCCGCTTTGACGACATCCGGGTTTTCCATCAATTCCATTAATCCGCGTTCCATGCCTCCGAGCATAACAATGCCCACTTCGCCGCTGTCCGGGCTGCAGATGAATTTTTTATCTTTGAATTTTTCAATCACGCGCTCCACAATACCCCAGGAACGCGAATCAGGTCGGGGGATCTCAGGCTCGCGTTCAAATTCCTCGCGCGTGAAAATTTTCTGTTCCATTACTGGATCTTTAATGCAAGTGATGTCTGCTGTGATGGGTGAGTATTTGTAGATTCTGCCGTATTTATCCTCCCAGGTGTTGTCGTCTATTCTTTTGGGCGGCGGATCGTTAATTTCCGGCGGAATGTACCAGGTCGCCATGGGGAAAGTGATGATGTCCAGTTCCAATTTTTCGTGCAATTCGATGTGGTCGCGCTCGTAACTTTCTGCCACTTCGTCATGTCTGCCTTCCCAGAAAGCGATCTGGGATTTGGCTTTGGCGCGCAAATAGGTCTCGTGCCCCAATATTTTTTCCACAGTGTCAAAGTCAACAGCGAATTCCGCGATAGGGACGCGGTCCGGAATTTCGCCGTTCAAAGTTGCCAATACGCGTTGTTTTGAGGTCATTTTTTATTTCCTAATTTTTTTGAGCCCAAAAGCCTTTTGAAACCACAAAGGTCTCAAAGTAGGCGCAAAGGGCACAAAGAATATCTCATTGAAAATAAATAAGTTAAACTCATAGGAATTCTTCGTGATTTTC
>NATN01000153.1 GCA_002085355.1 Candidatus Zhuqueibacterota bacterium 4484_87
ATTATTACGAAAATGTGTCACGCGGAAAATTGACCCTACAAATTTCCGATGCTGCTGACAATTATTTTGTTTTTCCGCAGGAGCCGGACAGCGCCTGGTCTCTGCCGCATCCTATGGCATATTACAATCCCAATGCCGGCGAAGAGGCATTAGATCAGGGATTGGCCGAACTTTTCCGCGACGCTATTCAGGCAGCGGATGAAAACAGCGATATCGATTTTTCTCAATTCGATGTTTACATTGTTTTCCACGCCGGAGTGGGCTGGGAATTCAGTCAGGATTTTGACACCACGCCCAGCGACATTCCCTCAGTTTTTTTGAATTTGAAAGATTTGAAGAATACAATTGGAAAAGATGACTCGGCTTTCGAGGGAATTCTTGTCAATAACGAACAGCACATTGTTTCCGAAGGCATTATTTTGCCGGAGACCGAAAGCCAGAGCGGCGTGGAAATTGCCATGCTGGGCACGGAAGTCATCATGATGGGGCATCAACTCGGATTGCCAAATCTTTTTGATACGGATTCGGGAAGGCCTGGTATTGGACAGTTTGGAATTATGGATCAGGGTTCAGGCAGCTTTTCCGGTTTCATTCCAGTGCAACCCTGCGCCTGGAGCAAAATTTTTCTTGGCTGGGAAGAGCCGATCACTGTCTTTTCCGGAAAAAACATTCCTGTAGCAGCCCCGCTTGCTGCCAATACCAATAAAATTTACAAAATTCCCATCAACGCCAAAGAATATTTTCTGATTGAAAATCGTCAGCGAAATGTGTTGAAATCCCGCGCCATTGCCATCGGCTACGACGAATTTGGCAACCGCATCGAATTCAACGATAACGGCGAAATCATTTTGCCAGCGACCACCCAGAAATTGGGCGTTGTGGTGGATATTGACGAGTACGATTTTGGACTTCCCGGTTCGGGAATTGTCATCTGGCACATTGATGAGCAGGTCATTGAACAAAAGTTTGCTGAAAATCGCGTGAATGTGGACATGCACCATCGCGGTGTGGACGTTGTCGAAGCCGACGGGGCGCAGGACATCGGCTATTTTTTCAATTTTTTCGGCATTACGGGCTTCAGCGCGGGCGGTGCTTATGATTTTTGGTGGAGCAAAAACGAGGATCACCTTTGGGCGAACGATAGCGACAGTGTTCAATTCACACCTACGAGTATGCCCAATTCCAACGCCTATTCCGGTGTCAGCAGTGGAATATACATCACCAATTTTAGCGACCTGGATTCGGTGATGACTTTTTCTCTAGACATCAAAAAATTTCGTCCGGGATTTCCTGTATTTTTAGGAAAAAATTCCGGAATGAGCCCCATCGTCTCGGCTGATCTGGATCATGACGGCAACAAAGAAATGATCGTTGCGACAGAAAACGGGAAAATTTTAGCCTGGCGCAGCGATGGCAGCAGCTTTTTTGAAAACGATGAAAAGACAAAAATCGTCAGACTGAACGGCGACACAGTGCTGGTACCGCTGCCTGTTTTCGCCAGCGTTTCCGATGCACATTTTCCATATCCGCCGTCTGTAGCTGACATGGATCAGGACGGGATCCCTGAAATCGCCGTCAGTTCTCTCGAGGGCGAGCTTTACATCTGGCACCCCATCGATGCCAACGGAGACGGTTACGCGGATGAGTCTTTCCGAGCCATTCTATCGGCGCCAATCAGCAGTGTTCCGCTGATTCGCAGCGGCAGTGCGGCACAAATTGCTCTGGGCATGAATGACGGAAATATTTTTGTACTTGATTTTAAAGAAAATAATTTTTTCTACACGAAACTCACTGACAAAAGCATTATCGGTCTCGCTGATTTGACCCCTTTCGGCTCCAGTAACTGGATCGCTGTGGGCAGCGGCGGCGACGTTCTGCGAATGGACGAAAAAGGCGATCAGGTCTGGAAAAGTTCGCTTTCTGCGGAGGGGGAATTTCAGGGCCCCGCTGTGGCGGACATCAACAATGATGGGAATCCGGAAATTGTTGTTTCGACGACTCAAGGCAAAATTTTCGTGCTGCGCAGCGATGGTTCTGTTCTGTCTGATTTTGACAGAATTGATACCAACTGTCCGCTTTCATCGCCGACAATCGCGGATGTCGATTACAACGGCTATCCAGATATCGTTCTCGCCGGTGGTGGGGAAATTTTTGTTTTTCAATACAATGGCGTTTCTGTGACGAATTTTCCCATGACTTTCGAGCCGAACAACGCGAATGGATACTATCCTTCACCAGTTATCGCCGACATTGATGATGATCATTTCCCAGAAATATTTGTCAGCAAAAAAGGCGGAATGATCACGGCATTCTCATTGTCAGGCGAGAAGAATAGCGATTTTCAGGTTTCGATTTCTGATACCTCTGCGGCTGTTATTGCTATCAATTCTCTCGATGGCAACAAATTCAATCTCATCGCACGCTCCGGCGACGGCTACGGTTATGTCTGGAACTTGAATTACGATTTTAATGAGAGTTTACTGCTCTGGGGCGAGTATTTGAAAAATAATGCTCACAATCCAGTTTTCTCGGAAAGTTCAACCCCGGCGCCATCGAGCGGGACAAAATTATTGCCCGAGAAAAAAGTTTACAATTATCCCAATCCAGCAGATGGGAGAGAGACTACTATTCGCTATTATCTCGAAGATGATGCCAATGTGTCGGTTCGCATTTATGATGCTTCCGGCGAGTTAGTAAAAGAAATGACTGCTACCGGAGTCGGTGGTGTCAGCAATGAGCTCATTTGGGACCTGACAAACGTGCAGAGCGGCGTCTATCTGGCGCGGGTGCGCGCGGAGAATAGCAAAAAATCCGAAACGGTCATAATTAAAATTGCAGTAATGAAATAGACAATTGGAATACTTGATGAAACGATCACTGTTTTTCTTTTTCATTTTCTCCCTGGGATTGCGGTTAAATTTGCAGGCGCAATTGGTGGAGTACAATCATCCTGAGTTGGATTGGTACACTATTGATACGGAACATTTTCAGGTGCACTTTCACCAGGGGGCTGAACGCACAGCAAAGGTTGTGGCAAAAATCGCTGAAGATATTTATCCGGCGATTACCACGTTGTACGAGTATGAGCCAGACGGAAAAATACATTTTATTATTCGCGATCATGATGATTATTCAAACGGCGCTGCTTTTTATTACGACAACAAAGTTGAAGTCTGGGCTTCGCCGATGGATTTTATTTTGCGCGGCAACCATAATTGGCTGCGCAACGTGGTGACGCATGAGTTTGTGCACATGATTTCCCTGGGCGCGGCGCGGAAATTTTCTCGAAAAGTGCCCGCGCTTTATTTCCAGTACATGGGTTATGAGCCGGAAAAAAATCCCTACGTGCTGTACGGTTTTCCGCATCAAATCGTTTCTTACCCCATTGCTACGACGGTGATTCCCAACTGGCTGGCGGAAGGTGTGGCGCAATTTCAGGTGCCACCGCTCAATTACGACAACTGGGATACCCATCGCGACATGATTTTACGCACCGCGGTACTGGAAAATAAAATGCTCACGCTGAGCGAAATGGGAGTGTTCGGAAAAACCAGTCTCGGCAATGAAAAGCTTTACAATCACGGAGTTGCATTGGTCAGATATATCGTCAATCAATACGGCTACCAGGCACTGCACGATCTTTTCCACGAAATGCACAAACCCTGGCGCATGACAATAAACGGTGCAATCAAAAAAGTAACCGGCATCAGCGAGAAAGAACTGTATCGAAGTTGGAAAGAATATTTGCAGGAAATGTATCGCTTTCGCGTGCAGTCGATTCTGGCGCATCGGGTCGTGGGAAAACCGATTGAAGACAAAGGGTTGGCTAACTTGTTTCCTGTGTGGTCTCCGGACGGGAAAAAATTCGCGTTCATTTCCAATCGCGGATCAGATTATATTTCTGTTTCAAGCCTTTTCATTCGTGATTTTGAAAAGAAGAAAGCAAAGTTTATCAAATCAGGGATTAGCACAATTCCCAGTTGGTCGCCGGACGGAGAAAAACTTTACTACGCGCGCATTGCCGGCCCCAACAAATATGGTTCGCATTACAGCGATTTGTACGAATATGATTTGAAGAAAAAGAAAGAGAAACGGCTGACTAAAGACCTGAGGGTTCGCTATCCCCAAGTTTCGCAGGATGGCAAACGAGTGGTTTTGGTCACTGCCAAAGATGGTAACAATCAAATTGTGGTTTATGATCTGGAGAAAAAGACCACACAGACAATTTATGCGCTTGAAAATGGGGAGCAAATTTTTCAACCGCAGTGGTCGCCCGACGGAAGCCTGATTGTTTACAACTATTCCACCGGTGAGGGCAGAAAATTGGCAATGCTTTCCTCGGACGGGACGGAAAATCGCGATCTTGTTGCCGACGAAAACGATGCGCGCGATCCAGTTTTTTCGCCGGACGGAAAACGCATCTATTTTAGTTGGGACAAAACAGGTATTTTCAATATTTATTCCATTGATTTAGCGTCAAAAAAAATAACTCAATGGACGAACGTCATTGGCGGTGCATTTACTCCATCAGTTGATGACCAGGGCCGTTTGTTGTACAGCCATTTCAACGCCAGCGGCTATCACATTGCGCTGATTGAGAATCCCGAACCTGTCTCGGAGAAAAACAGCGAATATCTCGCATACGACGATAATGTGCTGTTGGCGTCACGCAGTGATTTGCTGCCAGCGGCGGTGCAAGAAAAAATTGCCGCAGCCGCGCTTCATTACGATGATTCACAACTGCCGAATTTCAAAACCGAACCGTACAATTTGACCTACGGCAAAATAACATTTTTCCCACGGGTGATGGTCGATTACGGCACCACAAAATTGGGCACCTATTTTTACTCGGCGGATATTCTGGACAAGTACAATATCTTCGGCGGATTTGCCATTAATCGCCAGATGGATTATGATTTGTTCGGCGCAGTGACTTATCGCATGTTCAAACCGACAATTTTTGTGGAAGCGTATCATCAAACGCGTCATCACTCCGAAGAAGACGATTGGGCACTGACGCCCACAGATACCGTGAGGACGACTTTCAACTATCGCTACAATTTGACGGAAGTCGATCTGGGTATGGATTTCAAACTAAATGATGACATGAACTTGCGCACGGCTTTTATTTACAGCCACTATCGCGCGAGGACTCAGCCCGAGTATAAATACAAAGGTTTTGAATTCCCTGCGACAAAGTACAGCTATTTCATCGGCAGAACTTTTCAGTTCAAATGGGGCTACAGAAATATCATGCCCATGCGGACGTCTGAAATCAATCCGTCCAAAGGCAGAGCTGTTAATGTGACTTTTCAGCAGGAATTTAACAAATTTATCAATGACTTCAAACTGACAAAATACGGCACGTGGACTGAAGTTTATGACGATTACAATTATTCTAAAATTGAATTGGATTGGAAAGAATATCTCACGGTGTGGGGAAAATACAATCATGCCCTGAATTTAGAGCTGATCGGCGGCTGGATCGATCGACCCGTGCACGAATTTTTCAATTTTTTTGCCGGCGGTCTCATCGGACTGCGCGGCTATCCTTTTTACAGCATCGAAGGCAGAAAGAAAATCATCACCCGGACTGCGTACCGTTTCCCGATTTTCCGGCATATCGATTTTAGGTTTTTCAATCTTTATTTTGACAAATTGTATGCCGGAATGTTTTTCGACTATGGTAATGCATTCAATGAAGATAAAATCAACTTTTCCGACTGGAAAAAGGACGCCGGACTTGAGTTGCGGCTTGATTTGTTTTCGTTTTACAATTTTCCCACGCGCATTTTTGTCAATGCAGCTTATGGATTGGATAATTACACGAAAGTTGAAAGATTATCTAATTTGAGCCTGGATTACGGAAAAGAGTGGCGATTTTATTTTGGCGTGCTATTCGGATATCTTGATTAGTATTAACTTTTTTGCTACTGAAACACAAAAAAACAGAATGTAAATTATATAAATTGGAAACTATTTACAAAACATGCAATTAGCAAGAGGAGAGATTTTCATGAAATCTTACACATCTCTTTTATTGACACTACTACTACTGTTGGGCACAGCGAGTTTGCTCATTGCGGGCGATTTATTTCAGGGCCACTCTTTCAAGTCTGGCTTGGTCTCGCCGTCAAAAATGACACAAATGCGCATCGCCTATTTTAATCCTTTTCAGGATTCTCAGCAGGACACAACGCCTCTCACCAGAGAGCAGCAGTTAGCGCGGCTTCCTGGATACAAACTGCCCAAAAAAGCGTTATTTTTCTCTGCTTTGATCCCCGGCGCCGGTGAACTATTTGTCGGATCAAAAATGAAAGCAGCGGCGTTCTTTCTCGTTGAAGTCGGCGCATGGACCTACTACGGCGTTTACCATCAAAAAGGCGCGAAAAAGGAAGATGAATTTGAAGAGTATGCCGACGCTCACTGGGATCCGTTGAAATGGAAAAATTGGTACGAAACCGAAGGACAAAACCTCATTGAGCTCACTGGTGACAATAAATACACCCACGCACCGGCAATGCTGGAACTTATCGAAGCAGGAAAAAAGACACAGCAATACTACGAGATGCTCGGTAAATATTCGGAATTTGTTGTTGGCTGGGAAGGGGTCGATCCGAATAAATCATTCAGCACATACGAAGAAATGCAGGAGTTTCGCGACAGCAATGTGCCAGTGGCTGACGAATATATGGACATGCGCGATGAGAGCAATGATTTATATCACATGGCGCGCCGAGGCA
>NATN01000154.1 GCA_002085355.1 Candidatus Zhuqueibacterota bacterium 4484_87
GATGAAGGAAGTTACATATGGTGGAGAGAAAGTGTACTATGTTACACTCACGCCAACTCTGAGCAAAATGGTGGAAACATTTGAAAAGACACAGAAACTTTACATTTTACTGCAATTCAATTTTTGCAAATTACAAAATGATGACTCCCTGGTTCCTTCAGCAAGAATAAAAAGCCTTGCCGAATTAAACGGGTAATCGTTTATAAGATATATCTACTCAAATCTTCATCTTCGACAATATCTTTCAGCGTCTTTTTCACGTCTTTGCCGGTAATTTTCGCTGACTTCATTTTTTCATCAGGGACATTGAACAAAATATCTTCCAGCAGCGTCGTCAAAATAGTGTGCAAACGACGCGCGCCGATATTCTCCGCCCGCTCATTCACTTCAGTGGCAAACCGGGCGATTTCGTTGATGGCGCTATCAGTAAAGTCCAACTTCACACCTTCTGTTGCCAGCAGTGCGGTGTACTGTTTGATCAATGCATTTTCCGGTTCCGTCAATATCCGTACAAAATCCTCGGTCGTTAAATTTTCCAACTCGACACGAATGGGAAACCTCCCCTGCAATTCAGGGATCAAATCCGATGGTTTGGACACGTGAAACGCGCCGGAAGCAATGAATAAAATATGATCCGTTCGCACCATCCCGTATTTCGTCAACACATTTGATCCTTCGACAATGGGCAGCAAGTCACGCTGCACGCCTTCGCGGGACACATCAGGACCGTGGGCGGCTTCTTCACCGGCTATTTTGTCAATCTCATCCAGAAAAACAATTCCCGCGTTCTCCACCCGTTCAATTGCTTCCTTGACCACATCTTCCATGTCAATCAACTTCTGCGATTCTTCCTGAATCAGATATTTGCGCGCTTCAGGGATTGCCATTTTGCGGCGTTTCGTCTTTTTGGGAAACATGGGTCCCAGCAGATCCTGAATGTTCATTCCCATTTCTTCTACGCCCATGGGAGAAATAATCTGCATCACCGGAGACGTGTTTGCCGGAACTTCCAGCTCGACCTTGCGGTTGTCCAATGCACCTGACTGCAATTGTTCCCGAAGCTTTTCCCGCACACGTTGCCATTTTTGATATGATTCCTCTGCCTCCGGATCACCACTTTCCAATTGCTGGGGATCGTGCACCGGCGGCAATAAAATATCCAGCAATCGCTCTTCTGCCAACTCTGCTGCTTTGGCTTCCACCTGTTGAGTTTTTTCCTCGCGCACCATATTCACTGCCAAATCAACCAGATCGCGGATGATCGACTCGACATCTCTGCCGACGTATCCGACTTCGGTGAATTTAGACGCCTCTACTTTGATGAACGGTGCGCCGGAGAGTCGGGCTAATCGCCGCGCTATTTCTGTTTTTCCCACACCTGTGGGACCTATCAAAATGATATTATTGGGCATTATTTCTTCGCGCAAGTCTTCTTCCACCTGCTGGCGGCGCCAGCGATTTCGCAAAGCAATTGCCACTGACTTTTTCGCATTATCCTGTCCAATGATATATTTGTCCAATTCACGCACAATTTGTCTTGGCGTAAGCTGATCAATTTTTCCGCTCATTACTCTTCTCTCTCTGTAAATTTTCCGTCCGTTTCTGATTAAAGAAAACCGCGATCACTCGCGGCATTTTTTGTCAAAATCTAATCAAATCATTATGTTTTATTAAATATTTTACAGAACTTCAACTTTGATACTGGTATTAGTATAAATACAAATCATTCCGGCAATCATCAGCGATTCTTTCACGATCTCTTCAGCGCTCAATTTGGCATGTTTCACCAGCGCCCGGGCAGCAGCGAGCGCATAAGGCCCGCCGGAGCCCAACGCAACAATATCATCGTCCGGTTCCACAACATCGCCGGTGCCGGAAATCAAAAAACTTTTATCTTTGTCAGCAACAATTAACTGCGCCTCCAGCCGCCGCAAATAACGATCTGTGCGCCAGTCTTTTGCCAGATCAACTGCTGCCCGCGACAGATTTCCGTTGAACTGATCCAGCTTGCTCTCGAATTTTTCAAACAATGTCAATGCATCTGCTGATGCACCGGCAAATCCGACCAGCACATTGCCATCGTAAATACGACGAATTTTCTTTGCGCCCATTTTTAAAATAGTATCTCCGAAAGTCACCTGACCGTCTCCGCCAATAGCAACTTTGTTTTTATGGCGAACGCACAAGATAGTTGTCGATCTCAACTTCATCGAAAATTTCCTACTTTATTCTTTTCAAATATTTCAAATAATCATTATCTGTACTCAAAATCAGCCACGTCTTTTCATCCATTGTTTTCTGATAGGATTCCAGACTTTTCAAAAATGAATAGAATTCAGGATCCCGTTCATAAGCCTGAGCGTAAATTTTTATCGCTTTGGCATCTGCTTTTCCCATTTTCTCCTGCGCTGTGCGATAGGCTTCGGATTGGATTCGCTTCAGCTCTTTTTCCATCTCGCCTTCGATTTCCGCTTTCTTTCCCATTCCCTGGGATCTGTATTTTTCAGCAATACGCAGCCGCTCGGCGATCATTCGCTCAAACACCTTCTGGCGAACTTCATCAATATAATTGATACGCTTAATTCTCACATCAACGATTTCAATCCCATATTCCTGGGCTTTTTCCTGAACCGCTTTCAAAATATCGCGCGATAACATTTCGCGTCCGACAGAAATGGAATCGACTTTCATCTCTTTCAAAAAGACCGATGAATCCGCCTCAGCCATTGCCATGGTTCGATTGCTGGTGCGGACCACCTCGATGAGCACGTTTGCCGTCACTCTGTCGCGCGTCGCTGCTTCGATTATATTATCCAGCCGTGTCTGCGCACCGTCTTCGGTCACCACAGAGGTAAAAAATTTCAACGGATTAGCAATTCGCCAGCGGGCGTAAGTATCGACGAGGATAAATTTTTTATCCTTTGCCAAAATCTCCGCAGGGATTCCATCCCATTCCAACAATCGCTTCTCAAAATAATTCACTTTTTGCACAAACGGAATCTTGAAATGTAAACCAGCGTCAGCGATTGGCTGGCCTACAGGCTTGCCGAACTGAGTGATCACCACTTGCTCTGTTTCATCAATAACGTAAAAAGCGTCAAGGATTACGATGAGAGCTACAAACAAAACTACTGCTATCAGATAAACTAAAATTTTTGTCTTATTCATTTCTTTGCCCCTCCTTCCTGAAGCTGGAGCAATTGCAACAGGCCTTTTTGGTCCTTGTCAATAATATATTTACGCTCTATTTTCGGGAGAATTTTGGTCATGGTTTCAAGGTACATCCGCCGCCTGGTTACATTTTTAGAGCTACGATATTCCCGATAAATTTCATTAAATCTTGCTGCATCTCCCAGCGCGCTGTTGATGCGATCAAGCGCATAGCCTTCAGCCTGACGAATTGTCTTTTCCGCCTCTCCCTTTGCTCTGGGGATAACTTTGTTGTACGCCTCATTCGCCTGATTGATCAGTTTTTCCATCTCCTGCCTGGCCTCGTTGACTTCATTCACTGCCGGCCGCACTTTTTCGGGCGGATTCACATCCTGCAATTCAACAGTCTCGATATCGATACCGCTTCTATATTCATCAAGAATGGCCTGCATATTTTCCCTGATATTCAAAGCAATTCTCGGACGGAGCAAAATCCAGACCTCATCGACACTATGGTCGCCAATAACCTGGCGCGTCACTGATTCCGAAACATCACGAATAGTTTTTCGAATATCCCTCACATGAAAAAGATACGCTTTGGGATCTTTTATGCGATACTGAACAACCCATTCCACCGTGGCAATGTTTAAATCACCCGTCAACATGAGTGATTCGGACAGCAAACCCCGATCACGCCGAATCTCGGTGCGAATGCCCGGCTTGGTCGTGCGATAACCAAATTCCTCGCGAAAAATATAGCGACCACCTTTGACTTTGTTCACAGTCTCGATACCCAGCGGCAATTTGAAATGCAGCCCTGGCGGAGTTGTCCGCACGTACTTGCCAAATCTTTTGATGACACCGACTTCTTCTGTTTTAACCGTGTAATAGGTTGAAAAAACCAAAACAATCAAAACAATTATAGCAATACCATAAATGATGAATTTACGGTTGATGGGAGGAAGTACTATCTCCTCACCGCCGATATTCACAGTCCTGCCTCCTCGGTAACCTTGCATAAAAATTACCTCCTGCGCTCTTTTTCAGCGCCAGTTTAAATTAGCTAAAAATATTTTTTCTATGTAAAATGTCTTTTCCTGACAAAGGCAAATTGGTCAGATAACTTTCCTGAGTCTGGAAATAGGAATCCCCATTTGCTCCCGGTATTTAGCAATGGTCCGCCGGGCAATGTGAAAACCATCATCTTTCAGCATTTCAGCGATTTTTGAGTCATTCAAAGGTGCTTTCTTATCTTCTTTATCAATAATCGCCCGAATTCTTTCTTTGATTTCTTTGTTGGACACATCCTCACCATCTTCACGCCTGATCTTCTCACTGAAAAAATGCTTCAGTTCAAACACGCCGTAATCTGTTTGCACATATTTTCCGTTGGTCACGCGGCTCACCGTGGAAATATCCATGCCAATTTCGTCAGCAATATCTTTCAAAATCATCGGTTTCAGATGCGTTGATCCTTTGTCAAAAAAATCGTGCTGGCGCTTCACAATCGCCTCTACGACTTTCATGATTGTCACGCGTCGCTGGTGAATGGAGTTGATGAGCCAACGCGCCATTTCCAGGCGAGTCTTGATAAAATCTTTGGTCTTTTTGGAAGTGTTTTTCTTGTCCAGCAACAGAGATTTGTAGCGATTGTTAATCCTTAAATGGGGAATATTCCAGTCATTGAGGGTGATTTTGAATTCATCACCTTCTTTGGTAACGAGCACATCCGGCGTGATGGAATCATCCGCCAATGTAACGTATCCGGAACCGGGTTTGGGGTTGAGTTGGGTAATTTTCTCCAGAATCTGCTTGAATTCATCAATGGTGATACCCATCTTCTTGGCTATTTTTTCAAAACGCTTATTTTTGAAATCATCAAAGTAATCGCGGATAACAACAATCGCCTTTTCGTTTTCCTTTGCATTCTCTTCCAATTGAATGAGCAGACATTCCCGCAAATCTCTGGCGCCTATTCCGGGCGGATCAAAAGTGTGAATTACTTTAAGTACTTTTTCGACTTTTTCGATGCTGGTATCCAGATTCTCCGCAATCGATTCCAGAGAAACCATCAAATAGCCCGCATTGTTGATGTTCCAGACAATATATTCGCCAATGGTGAGTTCTTCCGGCGATAAATCGGTCATGTTCAACTGTTCTAACAAATATTCGGGAAGTGACATCTGATAAACGTTCGGCGGTGAATATTCGTCAGGATTTTCCTCTCGCGGTGCTTTAATTTCATAGCTGTCTTCATCGTTTAAAATTAAATCCCAGTCTATTTCTTCCTCTTCTTCTGCCACTTCAGGCTCGTCGTCATCATCCTCCGCATCTTTATCTTTCTCATCCACTTGCTCTAATTTCAGCTCTTCCTCCATCTCCTGTTCCATCTCTTCTTCCAATTCCATGTCTGCTTCGAGCAGCGGATTTTGCTCCAATTCCAATTGGATCCGTTGCTCCAGACTTGTAATTGGCAACTGTAACAGCGTGGAAAGAAGAACCTGTTGGGGCGATTGCTTCATGTACAGCCCCGGTTTCTGAAAAAAACCTACTCCCATCATGATGACTTTTCCTACCTAATATCCAACTACCATCCTCGTTAGTGATCTATTACAATATAACGATCTTTTTCTTCAAAGTCAATTGATAAATCAAAATTGTAATTTTTGGTACAAATTTTGTTGCGGCGACATTTTCACTACCTATTTAGCTTAAATTTCTCTCCCAGATACAATCTTCTCGTCTCCGGATCGCTTGCCAGAAACTCTGAACTTCCCGATTTCAGCACCGTACCGTCGTAGAGCAAATAGGCATGATTGGTGATGGACAAAGTTTCGTGAACATTGTGATCAGTAATCAGCACACCAATTCCTTTGGTCACCAAACCCTGAACAATATGCTGAATATCCTCCACTGCAATGGGATCGATGCCGGCAAATGGCTCATCCAGCAAAATAAATTTGGGATTCGTCACCATGGCGCGTGTAATTTCTACGCGCCGACGTTCGCCGCCGGATAAATTATAGCCCTTGCTCTTCGCCAGATGGGAAATGTTCAAATCATTCAGCAATTCCTCCAGTCGCTGTTTTCGCTCCTGTCTTGATAATGCCATAGTTTCTAAAATCGCCATAATATTTTCTTCAACGGTCAACTTTCGAAAAATGGAAGCCTCCTGAGGCAAATAACCAATTCCCAGTCTGGCGCGTTTGTACATGGGTAAATTGGTAATATCCTCATCGTCCAGATAAATTTTTCCCCGGGTCGGCCGAATCATGCCGGTAATCATGTAAAATGTAGTGGTCTTACCTGCACCGTTGGGACCCAACAGACCAACGATTTCACCCTGCTTCACCTCAAGCGACACTTCATTGACCACTGTCCTCTTGCCGTACACTTTGACCAAGTTCTCTGCACGCAATACTTTATTCATTATTCTTTTTCTCCGATAAATCCGGCTCCATTCTCACAGGATAGAAAACGCCCTCTGACAATTGCGGGCTGCTGACAATTTTGATGCGTGCGCTGCTGAAAATACATGGTAATTTTTTCGCCCTGCAACCGGTGCTCACGTTTATCTTTCCCTGTCGTATCCACTTGCGACGCCACCAGCCCGTGTCCCGAAATGATCACTTTATCCAGATCATTATTCTCTTTCAATAATAGCTCAATTTCGGCGCCAGAAAGACGATCACTTTTCTGCAACACAATCGGGGTATCTTTCAGCAAAACCCGATTTTCTTTTTGATAAAATTCCGCGATTCCGCACGTGGCAATGGCATCCTTGTGAGTAATTTTCACGCTGTCAGTCACCACGGCCTTGTCGCTGCTCCCAAACAACTCCATTTTAATACCGGTGATTCTGATTTCCTCGTTACCGAGGCTGTCTTTTTTCACAAAAATCGGATCCTGCGTGATCAGTGCGTAATCTTTGATATTGTCCACTTCTGCATGACGTGAGCGAATTTCGATGTCGTTCTCCTCATCTACAACCACGACATGACCGTCGGCAATAATGAGGTCCTTTTCCCGAAAATATTGAATCTCATCCGCGAACACTTTGCGAGCAGTGTCTTCCAGTACGACATGCCCACGGGCTTTGTAAATTCGGGAATCCGTGTAATAGAAAACATAATCCGCGTATAATTTTTTCAAGCGGTCAAAAATTCGTACGTTTTGCTCGATCACTACTTCATTGCGTTCTTTCCACCACATCACATGTTCGCAGAACATTTCTACATCGCCCTGGCGCAAATGCACATTATTCACCAATTCCACGACAATACCCTGCGCGGTCTTCGACTGTTTCATATCTGTGCTGTCCGTCGCTACAATTTCCAGTCGTCCTGAATTCTGGGCAAATAATGACACGGAAAAAGTTACAGCGAAAGCTGCAAGCAAAATTATTTTTTTTAATTGAAAAGCCATGAATCAGTTAATTTATCTCCTTTTTGCAGCCGAACTACAAAAAATGATTATTTTTATTACTTTCTGGCGAAGACAAGGAATCCGGCACAATATCCTTTTTTTCTGCTGTCGAATCGACATCTGTCGTGTCCTTTTTCGCTTCTTTCTCCTTTTTTTCCAATTCCACTAAATCCAATCCCCTGTTCGCCTTCCCGTAGATTCTTCGGATCACCCAGTTATTCAGATATTGATCCGATTCAAAACCAATGCCGTAAAATGTATCCTGTTCCGCAGATGTGATGGTCACAAAAGTATCGGACACCACTTTCTCGATGCCGTTGTCCCAGTACAGATGTTCGGTCTGCAAATTTATCCCGCTATCCGACACAACGACAACATTGCCAAAAGCCTCGATGTCGTTACTGCCTTCGTTTAGTTTCCCTCTTTCCGAAGTCAACTTGGAAGTGTGCTCGCCTTTTTCATCATAAAAATCGATGGTGATACCACTGTCGAACTCAACGATTTTTTTCTGCTTGAACCGCTGCATGTGGCCATACCGGATAACTGCCTTTAATTTACCGTCAACAGTGGAAGTCACTTTGGAATTCCACGCCTCCTGCTCGGGAAGCACAGTGCTTTCCGTTGTTTGATTATCAGCATCCTCTTTTTTGGCACATGATGCAAAAATACCAATTAAAAAAAATAAAATGAAAATTCTTTTTAGCAGAAAAAGAAGTACACCTCTCATTTTCTGGTTCGCTTTCTGATATCTTCAGGTTTTGTTTTCCAGCGTTCGTGCATCCAGACCCACTGAGTTGGGCGTTTTAAAATAAATCGGGAAAGTGCATCGTTGCACAACTTTGTATTCTCAATACGATCCGTTTCCGGATCACCAGTAAATTTCAAATCCAATGCAGGGATGATTTCGATGAAATGTCTGCCATTTTTTTTCAAATGAACAGCCATGGGCACAATAGCAGCGCCGGTCTTCATGGCGAGCACAATGGGTCCCACCGGCGTGTAAGCACTGTATCCCAAAAAGTCCACAAAAACGCCATCGACCTTGCGCGTGTCCTGATCGATCAAAATTCCGATGATTTCGTTTTGTCGCAGGACGCGGATAATTGCTCTGGTGGCGGCTCCCCGC
>NATN01000155.1 GCA_002085355.1 Candidatus Zhuqueibacterota bacterium 4484_87
AATTGCCGGCTGGTTCATTTTCTTGAGCCGCTGGATTGGCGTGCCAAATAATGCTCCCGATTTCTCAAGATAACGGTAGGCTTCTTCACTTAAAAGATCAAAGGAAAAATCATCCAGAACTCCCCCGCTGCCCGGATTTTTTTGAAAATCAAGAAACACCCGCCGCCCTTTTATCACAGTCTCCTGATAAACCAGAATGTCAATCAGGGAAGAACCATAATGATAAACCTTTCTCGGATCAAAGGGCCACTGATACCCTTTCAAAAAAATCGCCGTCGCCAGTTTTCCCATATCCGGAAAATAATGATTTAAAAATTCCTGCTCATCATTTCCGTTCTGATCCGTTGAAACATACCTCGGAATAACCTGCTGGTAAGTACCGGACAAATTCCACCTGAATTTTATGGAGGAGATTCCGAATTGAAATTCAGTCAAATTATTCCCCACGGCTCCGATTTCAAAAGCAAGACCGGTGGAACCGACCTGGCTCTCCGGATAAACAGCGGTTTTAAAGATTCCGGCAGGCCCTCCGGTACCAAAAACGACATTAACGGCATTGAACACGACAAATCCCAGATGTTCGCTGTGGAGATTATTTTTATCCAATGCAACTGCGCCAATAACCCGCTTTTCCCCACCACGCTCATCCGTAAGTAAGGCAATAACTTCGTGCTGATCGAAAACAGGAATTTCTTTTGCCTTTACCTCTCTGGCAAGGGATGCAAACATCAAATGCGAAGTTAACGGACCGGCAGAAGTTGCCCGCTGGCGGGGATCGTGGTCGGTTTTATAACCCACATACGCGCCAAATCGATCATGGGGAAACGGCACTCCCAGATGAACCAGATGAAAAAACGCCTGCAAAGAATTCTGGGCTTCGCAAAGCGCAATATCTCCGTGCATACACCCGCCGTTAAATAGATCCTTTGCCATTTCGCGTGGTGAATCTGCGATATCCCCGGCGAGGGACAATTTATAATAGGTTTGTTTATCAGAACCGGCATTGTTCGACGTGCCTCCGCCCCATTGATCGGTAACAATTGCAATATCCTTCTGCCCGTTTTGAAACAAATTTACTGCAGCATTCAGAGACGCTGCTCCGCTTCCGATGACCAGCGTATTTAATGAAACCAGCGGAAATAAAACCCCGTTGATGTTAATTTCTGTCCTTTCCATTGTTACTTTCCTGAATTTTAAAAAATCTCTATTTCCAGATGGTAACGTCGCTTTTCCCCGGGTTCAATCATCTGTAAAGTTCCCCTTTCCCGCTCGGCAGCTCTCCCGGCTACGTAACAATTGGCAGGTTCGATTCCCAGAACATACACCCCGGCAGCCGGCATTTTCCACTGAATCAATCGATCCAGCAAAGAAGTATCCCATTTAATTCGAACGGTTACCGGCGCAAACCCACTGCCGCCATGGATCGGAAAACGCGGACTTGTTATCTCCACGCAAGCCATTTCAGAACCGCCACACTTTTTTTCCAAGTCGGTGTGATAATAGACTCGCTCCTGATAGCCGACTTCAGGATCCTGCCATAAATCAAATCCTTCAATCGGAAGGTCATCTTCTCTGGGAATGACTTTTTTTGACGGAAAAACAATTTTTGTATCTTTATCCATTAACGGAAAACCGAAATTAAAATGGTATAAAATCATGTGCGGCATAGTCGAAAACCCCAGATTTTCGACAGTATCCTGAATAATAATCCGATTTTCACCGGCTTTGCTTTTAACCTCTCTGATCAGGCGAATGTTTTCTGAAAAGACTTTTGTCTCCTGTATCACACCTGAAACCCGAACGAAATAATCATCATTTTCCCAATAACCTTCTGTCGCAATCCGGCGCGCCGGCAAATGGTGTGCTCTGCCATGGAGTCCCAACGATTCCCCCTGATCTGTACATGGCGAACCAACCTGAGTTAAGCCGCACGTCATCAGTAAGCCACCGGTCGCTGTCCTCAACCATTCCAATCCTTTATCATCATAATAAGCAGGATGGATATTACCGTTTACAGAGTGCCAGCTAATGGGGGTTCCACAAAATTCAGTAAGTTCAATATCCAGCGCCCGGGAAAGATTAACATGATAAGTCAGCCCGTTTCCTGTTCTGATTTGTGCCATTTGAACGCCTGCTTCGGGACCTTCAGACAATTGATACCGTTTTATGCCAATGGTGTTCTCAACACTGCCGAATCGAGCCTCAAGCTCCCGACGAGTCCAATTTTTACCGTACAACTTCATAAAAATTCCTCCATAAGTGAGTATCAAACTGCAAGGGCAATTAGTGAAGCCGCTACTGCCATTGAAAACGTTCCCATCCATCTGATCTTTGGGCTTAGCAATACTTTATTTGCAAGATTAGCATCAAGTTTATCCGCAATTTTTTGACTCAAATAAAACACAAAAAAACCACCGATCGTTGCGATGCTTCCTTCAACCAGAATATAGTGAAATATGCGCTGAACTCCTCCGCTTACCCACCAGGGATTGTGTAAAATATAGGTAGCCAGCGGAGCAAAAATGACATAAGTTAAAATCACAGCAATAGAACCGATAACACCTGAAATGATTTTTTTATCACTTAATTTTTGGTAGAGCACATCCCACACCAGTTCAAAAGTCGCTGCGATCAGCCAAATTGCAAAAAATTGACATTTGGCGTGACTTCATTTTGTTACCTCATTTTTTATGATAAAATTTCAGTTAATCCTAATTTTTTCAATCTTTCCTCTGTCGGAATACCGTTTTCATCCCATCCCATTAATTGATAATATTCCGCTTTCATGGTATCCAACTCCAGCACCTGCCCCTTTGCCGGTCCCGAAGGAAGCGGTTCTTTAAGCGATCTTTTGGGAAGAATATCGTCTTTGCCGGTGAATCCTTCTCGAAGATTGAACATTCTCGCAAGGGTAACAATACGTTCTCCGACATCTTCCAATTCTCTGGGATGAGCGTAATCAAAGCCGGTACAGGGCGCGATCATTTGATAGATTTCCTTTAAAGTCAGACCGAATTTCACAAAATAGCACATAATCAAAGTGTTGACCACTGTGGAATCCAACTGATTCGATTTAAACAGGGCTGCCTTTCCCTTAACTTCAAGCGGATCAGCTCCACCGAGAATCTCTGTTAAAGGTGATCCCCTGAGATGACAGGCGCCGCGCTCGGAAATGGCATAACTCAAACCAATTCCCTTGGCGGCACGGGGAAGATAGCCGGGCATTTCCAGCCCCTTGACATGCATAGCAAAATCTTCACTCCCGGGAAATTTCTTACTGATCTCTTTAACTCCCTGTTCAAGCAACTCACCTATTCCCTCGCCTTTGGCAATCTTTTCTGTTAATTGCACCATTGCATCGCCATCGCCCCATTTCGCCTCTATTCCGTCAAGATCGTCTTTTGTGATCATTCCCCGCTGATAAAGCTCCATGACAAAACCAACAATATTACCTACACTTATCGTATCCACTCCATAATTATCACATAAATAATTTGCATGAAAAATCGCCTCACGATCAGCCACACCGCAGTTTGTTCCCAACGCGAAAATCGTCTCATAGTCAGGGCCATCGATCGTGGCATCATATTTTTCAGAATAAGCAATCTTGGAACATCCAATGGGACATCCGTAACAGGCAATATCCTGCTTCCAAAAATCTTTGCGCCAGATTTCTCCGGAAACCTCATCGCTTTTGTCAAATTGACCATATTGAAAATTTTTCGTGGGTAAAGCACCGGCAGCATTCACCAGTTTCAAAATGTTCGCAGTACCAATTTCCTTCAACCGCTTGACCTGACTGCTCATTCGCAGCGCCCGATGAGCGATCCACACCGCCTCTTCAAACTCTCTTTTATCAGCAACTTCCACATCCCTGGTTCCTCGAATCACAATGGCTTTTAATTTTTTAGAACCCATAACCGCTCCGGACCCGCCGCGCCCGGCAGTACGTACTCCGCTAAAAATGCCTGACAGTTTGGACATTCGCTCCCCTGCCGGTCCAATGGTCACCGTCCGCATGTCTTTACCATACTTTTCACTCAAGTAGCGATTGCTCTCTATAACTGTTTTTTGCCAGACTTGTGAGCCATCCTCAAGTCGTACATCGTCATCATCAATGACCAGAATAACCGGCTTTTTTGAAGCACCTTTAATGAGAATCGCATCATATCCCGCGTACTTTATATTCTGCCCAAAAAATCCACCGCAGTAGGCATCAAGATAAGTTCCGGTAGCCGGGCTTTTGGTCATCACACAAAACCGACCAGCAGTTGGCGCATTGGTTCCGGTCAGAGGACCGACGGCAAGAATAAAAACATTATCAGGAGAAAGGGGATCGACTTCGGGTTTTAATTCCCGGTAAAGAAGCCAGGTACCAATCCCCTTCCCTCCGAGGAATGCCCGTTTGATCTTGTCATTCAGAATCTCGGTCTCGATTTTACCCTGAGTCAAATCAACGACAAGGATTTTATTCATATATCCATTCGGCATGTTTTCTCCTTCCTCATTTCAGTGGTATTGCTTAGCTGTAAAGGCAAGATCATTATTTAATTGACTTCTATAATTCTTCTCATTTCAGAAGTTACCAGCGCACCCTCCTTGCACCATTTCACGCATTGTGGATCGCCGGCGCACAAATCGCAAAACACCGGCTTTCCATTATCATCAAGAAAGATCACATCATAAGGACAGGCAGTTACGCATTCTCCACAGCCGGTGCATTTATCGGCATCCAAAACCAGGTATCCCTTTTCTCCGATAACCAGCGCACCGGTAGGACAGGCTTTGACGCACTTTCCGCAAAGCGTACAAATGACCGGTTTAAATCCTTTAATCTCATCTCCGATTTTAGGGAATTCTATCCGAAGTCGCGCCCGGTAAGTGCCATATCCGATTTCGTGAAATCTCTCACATACGATTTCACAAAGGCGGCATCCGATGCATTTTTCCGGAATGGATTTTAACCGGAAATTTCCCTCCCGCTTTTCGCCAAGAATTTCATCAATTGATTTTCCTTCATGGACAAGCGCGCAAATATCAGCAACCATTTTCCTGGGATCTTTTGCCTTGGTAACATTTCTCCCGAATACCGTGCCTGCCGCACCGGCTTGAAGCGCCTCGTCCACTAATTCCAGTGCATCCCGCGGCACATCAGATTTGGCGCCCCCCAATACCAGTACCGGGACCCCTGCTTGATCCACTAATTTTTTAAAGGACTTCACATCTCCGGTGTAAGGGATCTTCAACGCATCTGCACCGATTTCAGCAGCGATCCTCCCTGGAGCAATGAGAATCTCGGCAATATTCACACCGGTTACCATTCCGCCGACTGCCATGGGTTCAATGATTAATGGCAACCCCACCTTTCGACATTCCTGTGCAAAAATCGCTGCTTGCTCAATATTTATCTCTTCAAATTCATCACTGTAACCAATAAAATAATAAATTGTAATTGCTGACGCTCCCACTCTGAGCGCATCACTGGCAAAGGAAGTCGCCATTTTGCGAAAATTTACCGCAGGCAATACGTTGCTGACATTTGAGCCGCCGAGCCGCGGCATATTCATCCAATCAGCTCGGATGAGCATCGCCGGAGAATTCTTCCCTCGCATCAGATGTCCCAGACGCAAAGCTGTTCCGTAACTGATCAGGATACCGTCAGCGCCTCCTTCCACGACAAGCTTTAAAATACGCTCTAACTCGATGACATTCGGAGTCGGATCCGACATCCAGCCATGATCAGCCGCCACGCAAACTGCCCGATGGTCTGCGGGATTAAACAATCGATTCAATCGGGCAGCTTTTCCTGCCGATATTGCCATGGTTCTCTCCTCTATTCATGAATTTTTGTGTGCAATGCTTCTAACTTTTCCGAAAAGCATTCCTTGCGGAAAATAGATTCTGACAAAACAATTCCAGCCATCCCGGCGGAGAAAATCTTTTCCGCATCTTTCTCAACCGGAAAATCCTCTAAGTGTATCAAGACAGGTACTTTCATCCATTCTGCAATAAATTGATATGTAATAGGCTGGCATTTCGGAATGATAAGTGCATCGGCGCCCAACTCCAGCATAAAAGAAGCGCCCAATTTTATACTGTCCTCAAAATTATTTTCAGCAACACGTTCTCCAATAGGACGAATATCAACGATGAGGGGCAAAAATAATCGTTGGCATTCTCGAGCTAATAGGGAAAGTTCTCGGATATTTTTCGATTCAAAATCATCGTCAAAGCCGAGTAATAGACTTGCCAGCACCGCAGAAGCGCCTAAATTCAGCGCATCTTCACCGCTGGAAATCATCAATCGCTTAACATTGGAAACCGGCAGTGCAAAATCCTCTGTCCGATAAGCATTCGTCCAGTCCACACGGATGATTGGTGCTGCCCGTCTTTTTCCTCCCAACAGTTCTGCCTGGTGTTCTGCCTGACCAGGATTGACAATGATCCCATCACAATGTTCATTCACCTGTTTCAATACATCATGGAGATTTTCAATGCCTGCCGTTGCACCTAGTGTCGAAGCGATCGTTGTGTCCAGCAGCAAACTACGCCCATCCTTTGCATCGATAATATCACTGATGCGGATGGTTTTGCCAATGTCAATATTCACACTAACCTCCAATTTGATTATTTCTTGATTTTTGAACGAACCAAAAAGAAAAGAGCTGCTTCAGCAGCTTACAAAATTATAAAGAGACGACTCAAGCTGAACAGTTACCATTTTTTCAAACTTTAAAAAGTAAATTCCCAACCGAATGGAGTTCAGGCAGCA
>NATN01000156.1 GCA_002085355.1 Candidatus Zhuqueibacterota bacterium 4484_87
CAGCACAATAGCAAATACAATGATTCCTGGACGGATTCCCAGCCAATCATCCAGCGTAAAAGTATCCCCTAAATGCCCACTGTAAAAGAAAGATTCAAACAGCGGAAAAACTGCGGCAAATACTGCAATGCCAAAAACAACGCCCAATAAAAACAGTATTCCGTCCAATCTGCCGGTCGCAGAGGCAACGACACTCGTACCCGGACAATACCCGCCAATGATAAAGCCGAATCCCAAAATTAATCCTCCGACTATTTGCGGCCAGAGATAAGTGGGATTAATGTAAATTAAATCCAGATCAAGCCAGCCAAATGCATTAAATAGATAAATACCAATCATGGCAGTGATTATTGCTGTGAACATGACTTTGAAAACAGTCATGTCCCTGAAGTAAAATTGAGCCGCCAATTTATTGGCATTGCCAAATCCAGCGCGTTCCAATGAAAAGCCGAAGCCGATACCGATAAGAAAAGCAATCACAAAACCGGTTGTTTCGCCAAAGAAGCCCATTTGTTCTAATGGTGCAAACATATTCACCTCATAATTTATTAAAAATCAGCATGTAAAAATTATATTTTGCAAATTTAAATCCATTGTTTTCTCAAAAAATAGGCAAGCATGTACCCGCCGGCAAAGACCATGAGCATGAATGCCCAGCTCCCGACTGCCAGAGTGGCGCCGCCGCTGAGCGCTTGGCCGCTGGTGCAGCCTCTGCCAAGTGCGGCGCCGAACCCCATGAGAGAGCCTCCTATAAAAGCGAATAGCAAACGTTTTTTGTCGGAGAAGCGAGGACCTCGCTCGATAGTCCATTTTGATCGACCGGCAAGGGCGCCGGAAATAAGACCGCCAACCATTACGCCCAAAACTTCAAAAACAAGCCAATTGCGCAACGGATTGTGTTTGCCATGCGCATAATGGTTCAGAAAGTGATTGTTTTCCACGTAGGTCGGAGCGATTTTCATTTCAACATAGGCAACAGTTCGTTTCACTGCACCGGAAGCGCCCAATCCTCTGCCGGAAAAGAAATATGCCGACAATAATACCAGACCTAACATGACGCCTACAGCATAAGGCGGCCAATATTTTTGTGCTTCCATAAATTTTACCTCTTTGTTTAGTGATTCATTTTTTGAAAGTTATTTTGCATCAATAAGGAATCCATGTTGACATTTGACCGGCTTCCACCATGAGAAAACGCAACAGCAAACCGCCGATTAAAACAAAAGTAGGAGAGAGGGCAGCCGGAATATGTCTGCCATTAATCTCATAAACTTCAAGCAACGCCGGAATTATCAGTCCTATTCCCATTACGAAAATCCAGAAAAATGCTGTCAATTCGCCGCCCATGATTAAATGAACCGCCTGTTTGGTGATTTCCGGTCCTGTAGCAAGTTCGATGATGAGAAGCGCTAAAAATAGTAATTCCACAACGATAAAACCAAGATCGACTTTCTGGAATAATTTGATTTCTTCTCTTTCTTTTGAAAACAAAACAATTAAAGCTGCTGCTGCGGAAAGTCCTGAAACGAGAAACAACGGACCCAAAATGGCAGAATTCCAGAAAGGTCTCGCGGAAAAAGTGCCCAAAAGAATTCCAGTGTAAATACCGATTGCAATGCCGAGAATAAGATTGATGTAAGTAATCGGTTTAGTAAATCCAACCAAAAAATCTGCAATTTTATCAAATTGAGGTATGCGTTTCAGTAAAAATTCATTGTAAAATTTCGGAAAGCCGTTTTTCAATTGGATAACAATAAAAAATAGATTGAAAGGATAAAATAAAATTAAAATCCATGACCCCCATGACATGGGTGAAGTCGGTTGGAATGTGAGATATAGTTGGTACACGCGAAGTTTGTGCTCCAGATCTAAAAATAGCGCCAACATTCCAATACTCAATAAAATAGGGGCAAGTACAGGAATCTTCGACGCAGCAACCCTCATCTGTTTTTCTTTCCCCAGCAAAACGACAATTGCTGATAGTGCGACAATCCCTGCAACTAATCCTCCTAAAAACAGATAGACAGGAATCTCCCAACCCCAGATATGGAGAGTGGGATCGATCAAATGATTCAACTTTCCGGAGGTGATCACTATTTCGTCCATTTTTAACCTTTCCTGTGAATTTCGATAATTATCTTCATTCGAGCCAGTGATTTTGAGTATGCTAAATTAAATAATAGACCTGGGGTTTTGTGCCGGCTGCCGGGGCGATTACTTTCCATTTTCTTGATTTGAGTAATCGGCTCGCGTCGCTTGTGGGATCTTCCAGATCACCGAAATACATGCAATGTGTCGGGCAAACGGACACACATGCCGGTTTTTTACCCTGTTTTACCCGGTGAATACAAAAAGTGCATTTGTCCACATATCCGTCAGGATGTACGTAGCGCGCGTCATACGGGCAGGCAGCAATACAAGCTTTGCATCCGATGCATTTATCATGATGTACCAGCGTGATATTTGAATATTCATCAATGTGGCTGGCTCCCGTCGGACAAACCGGTACGCAGGGGGGATTTTCACAGTGATTACAGCGTTCAGATCGAATTTCCAATGTAAGGTCGGGAAATGCGCCGTGGGTCTGTTGGGCGATCCAGTCGCGATGAAAGCCTTCAGGCGTCTGATTTTCCGTTTTGCATGCCACAACACAGTCGCCGCAGCCGACACATTTTTTCGTATCTATGACCATTGCGTATCTTGCCATTATGCTTCCTCCACTTTAAAAGTAACAAAATTGCCGCGCATTCCTGTTCCGCCCATAATTGGATCTTCCAGTACTTTTGTAATCAGTTGGTTATCGTCAGCACCTTTCAGGTAAGACCGCTTCATCATTTTGCTGCGATGACCAAAACCGTGCACCATATAAACGCAATCCCGACGAATGCGCTCAGTTACTTTCGCTTTAATTTTATTGCTTATCACGCCGTCCTGATTTTCCAATTTGATATATTGGCCGTTTTCAATTCCCCACTCTTTTGCAACATCGGCATTTATCCAGACCTCATTTTCACTCATCAACTGGACAAGAATCGGGTTATTAGTAGTGCGGCCAAAAGTATGCATGGGAGCACGGCCATAGAGCAGTCGGTAGTAACCTTCGGCTGGTTCCTCGTGATGGGTGTATTTCGGAACCGGATCAAATCCACTGGCTGCCAGAACCGTGGACGATAGCTCAATTTTGCCAGTGTCTGTATTGAATTCGAAATCTTCGCCATCCAGACCGTAAAGCGGCTGATTCCAGTTAAATTTTTTCACTCCGATTTTTTTCATTTCTTTTAGAGATGAGCCGATTTTTTTTAGCCGGTAGTCGAGATATTCTTCCATGTTTTTCCAGGGGAAATATTTTTCCAGCCCCAGTTTTTTAGCTAATTCCTTTGCAATCCAGGAGCCTGGCTTTGATTGCCAGCGTGGCTTGAAAACCGGAGCCCTGAGTGCAACGGTTGGAATTCGTCCCTGGGAAATGCGCAGATCATCGTAACGTTCCAGATAAGTACATTCAGGTAAAACAACATCAGCCCACCCAGTGATTTCTGACGGCATGGTATCAATGGCTACGAGCAATTCCAGATTCTGAATTCCCTCAAGTGTTTTGGGAAAATTGGGAATACTCATGGGAATATTGACACCGTAAACGAACCAGCCTTTGATGGCACATTTTCTGTCAATTGATGGCACTGTAGCATCACACAGCCCCTGGGCTAAAATTTCCGAAGCCAGCGGATATTTATCCGGGTTCAAATCCCACCAGGTCATAGCTGGTTTAGGAAATTTGGGAATCGGATATTTCGGAACCTTCTTTTTCGCCGGGAAGAAAAATCCGCCTTTTCTGCCCCAGCTTCCCAGGAGCGCGTTTAAAATTGCACCAGCTCGGACACGCTGAGTATCATCGCCGTACCAGGTGACGTGTCTTCCTGGATGGATGATTACTCTGGGTGCCGCTTTGCCCATTTCTCTGGCAGTTTTACGAATCAAATCCGGAGAAATAGTCGTGATCGGGTATGCCCATTCCGGTGTGTAATCTTTCACTTCTGCTTTTAACTCTTCAAAACCGTGCGCGTACCGTTCAATATAATCTTTGTCGTAAAGTTTTTCTTCGATGATCACATTAATCCAGGCAAGCAGGAGCGCTAAATCTGTTGCCGGTTTTATGGGAAGCCAATATTTCGCCTTGCTGGCAGCGACGGAAAAGCGCGGATCAACAGAAATGATAGTGCCGCCGCGCTGGATTAACTCAGCAAATTCCTGTACCTGTGTATTGTGCATGTTTTCACCGATGTGAGAGCCAATGAGCACCAGGCAATCCGTATTTTTAATGTCTGTATTGGGCGGAGAGCCGATGATTTCGCCGAAAGTGAAGTAATAGGCATCTTCACGTGGCCCGCGGCACTGGGCATAAGACGGAGCTGTAACATTATCGCTGCCGTAAGCGCGAAGCAAATTTTTGAAAAATATCCCACCAGTACCGTGGCTAAAAAGTGCAAAGCATTCGGGACCATGTTTTTGTTTGATGTCTTCCATTTTTTTGGCAATATAATTCAAGGCTTCGTCCCAACTTGCTTCACGAAATGTCTGCTTTCCCCGCTCCGCAGTTCTGATAAGTGGTACTTTCAGCCTTTCGTCGTCCAGATAGGCGCCGATGCCTCCGGTACCTCGCGGGCATAATCTTCCGTTGCATAGGGGATCATTTTCATTTCCCTCAATTTTCCAGGGTTCAGCATCTTTCTTCACAGCCCAGGCGGCACATTTCCAGAAACAAATTTCGCAGTAAGTGGGAAATTTTTCGATACTGGGACCGGCAAATCCTTTCGCTTTTCCCATCAGATCAAAGGGATCGAAAAGACTACAACCCAAAGCAGCTCCGCCTAATCCTAGTGAAGAAATTTTGATGAATTCACGACGATTCAATTTTTTTGACATAATTCATCCCATCTGAATTAGAATTACAATTGATTTAATTTTGAATTTGGCAATAAAGTAAAAAAAATATCCTCTATAAATTTTGATAACGCTCGTGTGCTATTTGTGAAGGAGAAAGAAAATAAATTTGTCGGGTCAATTTCAAGCCAACGATTGAAGCCAGAATCCCCAGCAAAAAATGAACAAAAATTACAACCAAAATTACAGAAAAAATGCTTTGTGATGAAATGCCCAGAATTTCGGTGCTTCTTTTGAAAAAAGTCTCATACACCCGGCTCATGCCCCAGCCGGACAAAAGTCCCTGAGTGAAAAACGGATGAATTAAGCTCCAGCACATGGCAAGAACACCTGCGATGATTGTATTTGTACGATTGTTATGATTACTAATCAAGCTGATTTCTACAAGGAAAGATTCAACTAATATGGCAATGATCGGGAAAAAAGCAAGTCCACCCAAAAAGAATAATTTCAGGTAGGCTGTCAATATGCCGACTAAAATTGCTGTTCCTTTTTGCGGGACTGCATCTTTTGCTAAAAACAAAATAACAAGGCCCAAAAATGTCAAAAGTGCTCCTGAAAAAGGCAGTTTGAAAGCGCGAAGAAATAAGCCCAGATTAATTTCCGTCAATGCCCACAAGCCAGATAACAGGGATAGAATGGCAATGTCTTTGTTGGTGAAATGGAGTTGTATTTTAAGTTTCATTTTCCGCCTAAAAATTATTCTTGCAAATGCTTTGGCTGCAGACGATTCATGTCGTGAACTGAATTTATATTAAAAAAGAGATTTTGATTGTGAAAACATGGCGCGCTGTCAAAATAAAGCGCAATTGTCTTCACTTTATCATAAAATGCAAACACCTGATTATTCCCTGAGTGCAATTGTTTTTTTATTTCCTGCAAACAGGAACGCGAATATACAGCGCACAGTGGTTCGTATTTTTCGTCGTGAATCGGCACAACAACGTCGGCATGTTCCCTGTGCGAGATCAGAAATTCCATGCATTCAACGGAAATGAAAGGCATATCCACGGGGATGATTATGTTCTTCTGGTGTTTTGAAAAAAAGAGCCCTGTGTAAATTCCGCCCAGAGGACCACGGCCCGGTATTAAGTCTTTTATTTTTGGGTAGGGGAGAGATGTTAATTTTTCCGGAGAATTGGTCGCAATAATTATGTCATTTGTTATTTCCCTGACAATATTTATTGCACGGTCAATGAGAGAAATGCCAAAAAGCGTGGCAAGTGTCTTGTCCTGTCCGAAACGTCTGCTTCTACCACCTGCCAGGATTATTGCACCGATATTTTTATTTTTTACCAGAAAAGAACTTTCCATAAATTTAAAGGTGAAATGATCAAATGTTAATAGTAATGGTAGTTGATAATAACAAATAATAAACCGGGCAAATATAACAATTGAGGAAATAAATGTCAAGAGGTTTTTTGAAAAAAATGTTCAATTTATGGTCTTTGTGAGTTTATTCACATTATCCAAACCATAAAATGGAACAACATATTCTATTGATTAAAAGTTATCCGAAGGATTTTTTGACTGATAAAAAGTAATCGCATTTTTGCGGATTTAATCATTTTAAAAATTATTTTGCCGGTAATCATTTTGCCACTAAAAATAGTTGTTTTGACGAAAATATTTTCAGAGTCTTCAAGCCTTCAAA
>NATN01000157.1 GCA_002085355.1 Candidatus Zhuqueibacterota bacterium 4484_87
ATCCACGGGAGCGAATTCGATTTCGAAATTTGCTCGTGGAATTAGCCCGCGAACGAATTGTGATTTTTTCTACGCATATCATTGAGGATATTTCCAGCTCGTGTAACATGTTGGCAGTGCTCAATCGCGGAAAATTATGCTATTTTGGCGCGCCGCAGGATATGACACGTCTCGCGGAAGGAAAAGTGTGGCAATTCAAAATTGAGCCTGCCGAATTTGAAGCACTGCGCAACGAACACCAGATTATTCATCACATTCGTGATGGAGAGAAGATTCGAGTGCGTTGTTTGGCAGCGAAAAAACCTGTTCCGGAAGCAAAAAACGTTTTGCCATCGTTGGAGGATGCCTATCTCTGGCTGTTGCGCAAGACTGAAGAGCGTGAATAGAGAAAATCATTGCGACATAAATTTCAATAAAAAAATTGAAAAAATCGGAGCTGAAAAATAGATGGATTCAAAAACGAAAATAAACAATGGCTGGGCATTAGTCAGTAGTATTGTCAAATATAATCTGAAGATCATCTTCGCCAACAGATTTTTTTATTTCTTGCTAGCAGCAATTATTTTTTTCTTGTTAGTTACCATTTTAAACCTGGCGAGTTCTGAATCAGAATTAACAGACGGGATTATGTTCTATTACCTGCTCGTACCCGGCTTGCTGCTGGTTTTTTATCCCACAGTATTTGGCATACAAAATGATGTGGATTCCCGCATGATCGAAATTCTGTTCGGTATTCCCAACTACCGCTACAAAGTCTGGCTTGTGCGCATGGTGCTCATCTATTTTGTCGTGGCTCTTATTTTGCTCATTTTAGCACTACTCAGTTCTTTAATATTAGTGCCGTTTTCTGTGATCAGCATGGTGTACCAACTCATGTTCCCGATTTTTTTCATCGGCTGTGCTGCATTTATGATTTCGACGTTGATCAAAAATGGCAATGGTACAGCCGTGGTCATGATTATCATCGGCTTATTTTTCTGGATCGGCACTGGATTTTTGCCACATAAATTCAACCTGTTTTTGAATCCGTTTTCCGTGCCGTCGGATATGAACGAAGCTGTCTGGGCGGACGCTACGTTCAATAATCGTATTTACATTTTTATTGGTACAATCATTTCTGTGCTTTTGGGACTCATTATGCTGCAAAAGCGGGAAAAGTTTGTTTAATAACGTCATGTGAGTCCTTCATTTAAATTGATGAATCACCAATTTGCTCTCCGGGGCATTTTTCAATTGACATTTATTAGTTATTTTCCTATCTTTTCATTGATGAAGAAAAAAAAAGTAAAAATAACCGCAGATAAAGAAGCCCGGCAAATCATTGCCCTGGTGAATAATAATTTCTTGCAAGCGCTGAATATTTTGGAAGGTCAAATGAATGTGCTTCACATGCGCGCACAGGTACTGATGAGCCTCGCCGGCCTTGTGATCACAGTCACCGGTTTTTCCGGCAGAACAATCGCCGGAACGTCTCTCACGGCACAGATTTTGATCATCGCTGGTCTGGCGACAGTATTGACTTCTGCCGTGTGGGTTTTTTTGAAAGTTATGTCAGTGAAGTGGCTGACCTCAGAGAATTTAGCTGAAGAGCACCAAAGTTTAGTTGAGATAATTGATCGTCGTAACAGGAAGACGCGCGCTTTTGTCTCCGGCGGTAAGATTTTGTGCTTTGGGCTTTTCCTTTACGCGACGGCATTTGCGCTGATGCTGCTTCATGCCGGACATTAAATTCGATCAAATCAAATGTGGATAATTTGCGACCACAGCAAATAATTTTTGAATAATAATTTAAATCCATGCTATTTTTCACGCTTTTTTTCGTGAACCTCTCAATTTTCTTCTTAAGATTTACTATCAGGCCGCGATCTGTGGCTGACATTTTCTTTTCCCTGAAAAATAATCTTTCTTTATCAGAGCAATTTTACCAAATCAACGGAGGCAATTAAATGATGTTCAAAAGGAAATCAAATCAAAGCTTCTTTTTCATGCTTCTTCTGTTTTTTTTATTAGTGATGAATTTTGTTTCACTGAAAGCGATTGACAAAAGACCTTTGACGCATGATGTTTATGATACTTGGAAATCTATCCAGCGGCCTCAGATCTCACCGGATGGGAAATGGGTGCTCTACCTGGAAACGCCGCAAAAAGATGACGCATTTTTAGTGGTCAGGAATGTCGATTCCGATAAAACATTTCGGCATTTGGTCGGTTTTTCCGGCGAAGGAACCAGCGCGCAGACCGCTGCAACACCGCAATTCAATTATGACGTGACGCATGTCGTTTTTAAGATTTCACAATCCAAGGCAGAGGTCGATTCGCTCAAAAAAACGAAGAAGAAGAGCAAGAAAAAAAAGACAAAGAAACTGGGAATTCTGGATTTGGTGAGCGGGGAAGTTATCGTCATTGATAGCGTGAAAAGTTTTTCTTTGCCGGAGAAAAACGGAGGCTGGCTGGCGTATTTAAAAGAAGCTCCGAAAGATACTTCCAAAAAGAAAGACACCGCAAAAGAGAAAAAAGAAAAAGACAAGCCAAAGGATGAAAAGAAAGATAAGAAAAAAGAGAAAAAAGACGGTAGCTCTCTGATTGTTCGTTCGCTAAAAACAGGAACAGAGAACAAATTTCAATTTGTCACAAATTACCGTTTCACAAAAAAAGGCGATCATTTATTTATCATTGTTTCCAATAAGGAAAAAGCAAAAGATGATGGCATTTATGATGTCCGTCTCGGCGAAAGTGTATCTGATCCAGTGCCGGTGCTCGTTGGCGAAGGCCATTACAAAAAATGGGCGACGGATAAAAATGCGACATATTTAGCATTTATGACGGACAGAGATGACTTTCAATCCGAGTCACCGGTTTTTAATTTGTATGGCTGGAAAATTGGTGACAAGGCTGCGCGTTTGTGGGTTTCAAACAAGACGACGAAAAATTTCCCGTCAGGAATGGCTGTCAGTGACAAATCAAACATTTCGTTTTCCAGGGACGGAAAGATTGTCTCTTTTGGAATTAAAGAAATTGCCAAACCTGAAAAAGAGGATTCCACGGAAACGGAAACAGCAAAATTTGATCTTTGGCATTGGAACGATCCCTTTCCCCAGCCGCAACAGAAAAAAATGGCGCAGCGCGTCCGGGATAATACGTGGGAATCTGTCTATTTCATTAATGGGAAGAAGTTTGTCAAGTTAGCCGATGAAAAGCTCCCGGATGTACAGCTTATCGCCACGGGAAAAATTGCCTATGCCAACAATAACTGGCCCTATACCAAGCTTGTGGCTTATGACGGCTCTTACGTTGATGTTTACATTGTCAATCCTAAAAATGGCGAACGAAAATTGATCAGGCGAAAATTATATGGCAGGGCATCTGTTTCGCCGGATGGAAAATATGCGTACTGGTTTGAAAATAAGGATTGGTTTTGCTACAACATAAAAAATGCGAGCACAATCAATTTGACAAAATCGATTGGCGTCAGGTTTGATTTGGAAGACTGGGACACGCCGAATCCTCCCCGCGCCTATGGCATCGCCGGTTGGACGGATGGTGATCGGTCGATTTTAATTTACGATAAATACGATATTTGGGAGATCAATCCTAAAAATGCGAAAGCGCGCTGCATTACGGAAGGTTTTGGCAGGGAAAATAATCTCTCTTTTCGCTATGTTGATCTGGACAGGGAAAAAGACACCGTTGATCCGACAAA
This sequence comes from Candidatus Zhuqueibacterota bacterium 4484_87, assembly GCA_002085355.1. Taxonomy (GTDB): domain Bacteria; phylum Zhuqueibacterota; class Zhuqueibacteria; order Thermofontimicrobiales; family Thermofontimicrobiaceae; genus 4484-87. Next base: position 3,701 of record NATN01000157.1, read on the forward strand.
GCCAATTTTGTTGAAGACTGTGAATACAGAAACAATGGCGTCAGGGTTTTATCGGGACAAGGTAAACGGAAATGCGTTGCCGGAAAAATTGTTTATGAGCGATGCAGGGCTCGGACGGCGGATCGCCAAAGCGAGGAATGCGGATCGGCTTATGTTCACTTATTCCCGATTTGACCAATTTCCGGATTTAAGGGTTAGCGATTTGAATTTTACTGTTTTCAAACAAGTCACTGACCTCGGTGAGCAAATGAAGCCGTTCATTTGGGGACATGCCGAATTGAGAAATTTTCTCAGCGCTGATGGCATGCCGTTAAAGGGCATTCTCATTAAGCCGGAAAACTTTGATCCCAACAAGAAATATCCGCTGCTGGTTTACATTTACGAAACACTTCACGAAGGCTTGCATACTTTTCGCAATCCATCACCAGGGACAAGTATCAATCCATCATTTTATGTGAGTAATGGATATTTGATTTGGATGCCAGACATTGAATATCACACAGGTTATCCGGGACAGGATGCGTTAAAGTGCGTTTTGCCTGGAATTCACATGCTCATTGGCGAGGGAATCGTTGACCCGAAGCGTGTGGGCATTGCAGGCCATTCATGGGGCGGTTATCAAATTGCGTTCATGGTTACGCAGACCAATATTTTTGCTGCAGCCGAATCCGGCGCCCCGGTGAGCAACATGATCAGTTCCTACAACGGTATTCGCTGGGGAACAGGTATGGTTCGACAGTTTCAGTACGAAAGAACACAAAGTCGGCTCGGTGCAAGTTTGTGGGAAGTGCCTTTGCGCTACATTGAAAATTCGCCGATTTTCTGGGTTGATAAAATTCAAACACCGCTGCTCATTATCCACAACGACAAAGATACTGCAGTGCCCTGGTATCAGGGAATCGAATTCATTATGGCGCTGCGTCGTCTGGAGAAAGAAGCTTACATGTTTAATTACAATGGTGAACCGCATGGGCTGAGAAAACGCGTCAATCAGGAAGATTGGACAAAACGCATGTTTGAATTTTTTGAGCATTTTCTCAACGGAAAACCCGTTCCAAAATGGATGACTGATGGGATCAAAGCATGGGAAAAGCCTGTTTCCGGGAAAAAATAGCAGAGTAATCGGGGTTTGTGATGCTACCATCAGATTTGAGAGAGGAGAAATATGGGCAGAAAGCTCAAACTTGCTTTAATCCAACAACATGCAACAAAAAACATTGAAGACAATCTGAATCGTGGCGTTACCGCTTGTAAAAATGCCATCCGGCAGGGCGCGGATATTGTCGCCTTTTCCGAGCTGGCGTTCACTTATTTTTATCCGCAGCATCCGCCAAAGGGCGATGTTCGTCCACTTGCTGAGACAATTCCCGGCCCCATCACGGACATTTTCAGCCAGCTTGCCAGAGAGTCCGGGACAGTGATTGTGTTGAATCTGTTTGAAACGTTTGAAAATATCACTTTCGACTCTTCTCCAGTAATTGACTCGGACGGAGAAATTTTAGGCGTGACGCGTATGGTGCACATCATGGAAGGCGCTTGTTTTCATGAACAGGGATACTATTTCCCGGGAGATGGCAGACAAATTGTTTTTGATACTGCAATTGGGAAAATTGGTGTTGCCATTTGTTATGACCGTCATTTCCCTGAATACATGCGCGCGCTGAAATTGGCAGGCGCAGAATTAGTAATTGTGCCGCAAGCAGGAGCTATCGGAGAGTGGCCGCCGGGGTTGTTTGAGGCGGAATTGCGGGTTGCCGGTTTTCAGAACGGATATTTTGCAGCGTTGTGTAATCGTGTTGGCAAGGAAGATTGCGTGGAGTTTGAGGGCAAATCTTTCATTGTCGCACCTGACGGCAGGCTTGTTGCGCAGGCGCCGGCTGGCGAAGATATTGTCTTGATTGCGGAAATCGATTTAGATGAAGTAAAAACGTGCCATGCAGAACGCCACTTTTTGATGGACAGAAGACCTGATATTTATCAGCAGTGGTTCAAATAGAGGGAGTAATGTTCTTTCCAACTATCGGGAGAGAAATTATGGGAAATGGTAAAAAAATAATCAAATGGTTTCTTTTGATTGTGGGGGGTATTGTTTTTGGACTGAGCATTGCATTGAATATTTATGTGCTCACGGGCGGAAAAAAGTTCACTCGCTATCACGTTGCTGCTGCAGAGAAAATAATTGGGCTCAAATTTACAGGGAAAGAGCGGGCGCAAATGTTGCCCATGTTGCGCCGCAATCTTTCAAAATATCGTCAAATGCGACAGATAGATCTGGAAAATTCAGTGTCGCCGGCGATACTTTTTCAGCCTATTCCGCCGGGGAAGACTATTCCTGTCAAGCAGGGGGTTTTCGTGTCTCCGGCTCTGCCAAAAATTTCTGCGCCAAAAAATTGTGATGAATTAGCCTTTGCAACAATTCCTGAATTGGCTTATTTGATCCGAACGCGGCAGGTCACTTCTCTTGAATTGACGAAAATGTTCATTGACCGGCTGAAAAAATATAGCCCGAAATTAGAGTGCACGGTTACGCTGACAGAGGATTTGGCCCTTGAACAGGCGAAACGAGCTGATGAAGAAATCGCAGCCGGAAAATATCGCGGATTGCTGCATGGCATCCCTTACGGAGCAAAAGACCTGCTGGCAACCAGAGGTTACAAAACCACCTGGGGTGCAGCTCCGTACAAAGATCAAATGATAGATATGGATGCTACAGTGATTAAAAAATTGCACGAAGCAGGTGCAATTTTAGTGGCGAAGCTCACCCTCGGAGCATTAGCAATGGGAGATGTCTGGTTTGGAGGAAAAACGCGCAATCCATGGGACATCACGCGAGGCTCCAGTGGATCTTCTGCAGGGCCTGCATCAGCAGTGGCAGCAGGTCTCGTTC
>NATN01000158.1 GCA_002085355.1 Candidatus Zhuqueibacterota bacterium 4484_87
GCCGCCGCTTTTATGAATCAGCGCTGTATTTTTCACCGTTTCAAAGATGCTATCCATGGAGTCATCTACGGGAAGCACAAAACATGCGGATAGCTGTCCCAATCGCCTTCCCGCGTTCATCAATGTCGGCGAATTGGGAATGAATTCCAACGACGCCAATATGCGATAAAATTTTTCCGCTGTCTCGCGGACATCCGCATCGGGGTTGTATATGCTGTCTGCTGAAGCAATGAAATTTGCTACACGCCAAAAAAGTTGCTCCGGCGTTTCAATGACCTTGCCCTGTTCATCTTTCATTAAATAACGCCGATTCAACACCGTTAACGCGTTGTTCGTTAATTTTATTTCCGGAAGCGACACGTTTTTCTCCGATTCTTGTGAACTGCCCGTCTCATCGGCTGATGCTTCTGCTAACAGATTTCTGGAGTCTGTATTGGGAATTTCTCCAGAGATAGCTTCGCGCGCCGCAATGTCGGCGAATAAATTCAAGGTGCGGGAATTCTTCGATACAGTAGCTGACATAATCTTCCTCATTTCCTGCTGTTTTCGATTTTTTTTTGCGTTTAATTTGATTAGAAAAGGACAAAAGCAGAAGTAATATACAATTATTAGCAATAAATGTCAAGAACTTTTTTGATTTTTTTTACAATATTTTGTATGTTTTTTCAACAAGCATACTATATGTTGTGTATATCTTTAATCAATAAATTTCTTAAAGTTAGCTCAAATTCATGGTTTCGGGGGAAAATTTTCTTGACTTGTTATCAAATTATCTGTATATTCAATTTTAAAATAATGGAATAAAGAATCCAGCAAGTACGAGCTTTATCGCTGGATTAATAAACACGGCAACAATTTATTTATATTACAGTTAAACATATTTAATATTTTCTTGAGTTTCGGCTATTTTGTTAATATAGAAAGGTACATGGTTTTAGCGTGAGCTATGAGACAGACAAAAAATTCATTCGTGAGACTTTAAAATTAGCCCGTAAAGGAAAAGGTAAAGTTCAACCCAACCCTTTGGTCGGGTCAATTATAGTGAAAAATGGCGAGATTATCGGGAAAGGCTATCACGCCTGCTTCGGTAAAGAACATGCAGAAGTGGCTGCACTGAGAAATGCGGGAGAAAATGCGCGCGACGCCACGTTGTACGTAAATCTGGAACCGTGCTGTCATCACGGCAAAACCCCTCCGTGTACTGATGCCATAATCCGCGCCGGAATCAAACGAGTCGTCGTCGGCATGGTGGATCCTAACCCGCTGGTGAATATGCAGGGAATTGAAACTTTGCGCCGTGCCGGAATCGAAGTGACTTACGGCGTCGAACAACAAGCCTGTGAAAATTTGAATCGCGTTTTTGTAAAATACATCCAAAGGAAGTTGCCGTACGTGACGTTAAAAATTGCACAAACTCTTGATGGCAGAATTGCTACTTCCACGGGACATTCGCAATGGATTACATCGGAGCCAGCGAGAAAGTTAGCGCACAAACTGAGGGCAATCAATGACGCCATTATCGTCGGCATCGGTACTGTGCTGGCGGATGACCCGCAGTTGACGGTGCGAATGGCTCGGGGAAAAAATCCGATACGAATCGTAATAGACAGCAGGTTGCGAATGCCGTTGAATTGCAAAATCTTGAATGACAGTCAGACGCATCAAACAATCGTTGCTACGATTTCAGAAGAAACCCCGAAAATTGAGGCCATCAAATCCACCGGGGCGCATGTCTGGCAATTCCAGCCGGACACAGACGGCAAAGTGCCATTAGGTGCACTGTTGAAAAAAATCGCCCAGGCGCACATGAGTTCGGTCTTGATCGAAGGAGGCGCAGAACTTGCTACTTCATTTCTAAAATTGCAACTGGTCGATCATATTTTCGTGGCGTTGGCGCCAAAAATTCTTGGTCAGGGCAAAGAAGCCATCGGCGATCTAAACATTGCTTCTGTAGATGAAAGTTTGCAATTGACCAACTGGAAATTAAAAAAACTTGGTCCCGACATCATTGTTGAAGGCGATATTTTGTATCCTGATAATGGTGAATAGCCAGCATCGCCATAAAAAAAATAAACCGTCATCATTAATTGAGCAAAAAAATGTTCACCGGATTAATCGAAGAAATTGGCACAATTCGCTCCGTTCGATCATCAGCGGAGAAAAAAACTTTTGAAATTTCTGCAGCACATGTTCTGGACGACCTGAAAATTGATCACAGCATTGCCGTGAACGGTGTTTGCCTTACTGTCACTCAGCTCAAACCCGACGGTTTTTTCGCTGACGCAGTGGAGGAAACACTCAATCGGTCCACTCTGCGTTATCTAAAAGAAAATGACGCTGTCAACCTTGAACGCGCGATGCGCTTATCCGACCGCCTGGGCGGGCACATTGTCCAGGGACACGTTGACGGGATCGGCAAAATAATCCGCATTGATCAAAACGGGCAGGGAGCTACTTTAGAAATTGAAATTCCCGACGAATTGGGAAAATATACCATTCCCAAAGGGTCTATCGCCATAAACGGAGTGAGCCTGACTATCGCTAAAAAAAACAAAGCTCATCTCCAAATTGCAGTCATTCCTCACACTTGGCAAAACACGACCTTCCGCTTCTGCCGTCTCGGCGATTCGATGAACATTGAAGTTGATTTTTTTGCCAAATATATTGAACAATTTTTTTCTCAATCGAGTAAAACAACAATCACCTTGAACTGGCTCAAAGAACAAGGATTTGATTGAAATTTTAAACTAAATAATTCTTTCATAATAAGCAATTCTTTGAAAAAGTGCAAACTCAATAAATTTTAACTTATGAGATAAAATAAAAAATGTCTGAATTTAACACAATTGAAGAAGCAATAGAAGATTTTCGTAACGGCAAAATATTAATTGTCGTTGATGATGAAGACCGCGAAAACGAAGGCGACTTCATCATGGCAGCAACCAAAGTGACGCCAGAAGCAATAAATTTCATGGCAATCTACGGCAGAGGATTGATTTGCGTACCTCTGACGCAGGCGAGATTGGATGAATTGGATCTGGAAGCCATGGTGCAAAAAAATACAGCGCACCACGGCACACAATTCACAGTTTCTGTGGATGCAAAGAAAAATACGACCACAGGAATTTCCGCCCATGATCGCGCCGTGACTATCAAAGCTCTGGTCGATGCAGAGACAAAACCTTCGGATCTGGCTCGCCCCGGACATATTTTTCCCATCAAAGCTGAGCCCGGCGGAGTTTTGAGCCGTGCCGGACACACCGAAGCAGTCGTTGACCTGGCCCGTATAGCGGGATTGTATCCTGCCGGCGTGTTGTGCGAAATCATGGACGACGATGGCAGCATGGCGCGCGTGCCCAAGCTGATGAAAATCGCCAAACAGCATAACTTAAAAATTATCACTATCCGCGATTTGATCGAATACCGCAGGCGAAAAGACAAGCTGGTCACACGGCGCGCTGTGGCAAATTTTCCTACAAAGTACGGACATTTCACACTTTATCTTTACGAGAGCGCTGTTGATGAACACCATCATCTGGCAATTGTCAAAGGCGATGTGAATACTGAAGAGCCGGTTGTGGTGCGCGTGCATTCGCAATGTCTCACCGGTGACATTTTAGGCTCACTGCGCTGTGATTGCGGGGATCAGTTGCACTATGCGCTGCGCATGATCGAAAAAGAAGGTCGCGGCGTTGTCCTTTACATGCGTCAGGAGGGTCGCGGCATCGGCCTTGCCAATAAAATTCTGGCTTACGAACTTCAAGATAAAGGGCTGGACACGGTCGAAGCAAATGAAAAATTGGGTTTCAAAGCGGACCTGCGCGATTATGGCATTGGCGCCCAAATTTTGGTCGATCTGGGTGTGCGCAATATTCGCTTGCTGACCAACAATCCGAAAAAAATTGTCGGTCTGCAGGGATATGGTTTGAATATCGTTGAACGACTGCCCATTGAAATTCAGCCCAATGAAGTGAATGCGTTTTATCTCGAGACTAAACGAGACAAATTAGGTCATCTGATTTTGAATGGCGATAAATGCGAAACATCTGCCGAACCCAAAAAATAAAAATTTTAACGTAACCGCTATCTGGTAAATAGAAACTTTAAATATAAATTTCCGGAGGATTTATGCCGAAAATAATCGAAGGCAAATTCATTGGCAAAAATAAAAAGATCGGCATCGTTGTCAGCCGATTCAACGAATTCATTTCCAAAAAACTGGTTGACGGGGCATTAGACTGCTTGAGTCGCCATCAGACAGGTGATGAAGACATTGATATTGCCTGGGTGCCTGGATCGTTTGAAATTCCTTTGGCAGCCCTGAAAATGGCTCAATCAAAAAAATATGACGCCGTCATCTGCCTCGGCACGCTCATCCGCGGCGCAACGCCTCATTTTAACTACATCGCTGCAGAAGTGACCAAAGGCATCGCTCAAATCAATCTGCAAACCGGCATCCCCACTGTTTATGGCATTATCACTGCCGACACTATCGAACAAGCCATCGAACGCGCCGGCACCAAAGCAGGCAACAAAGGCTGGGATGCTGCCATGAGTGCGCTGGAAATGGCAGAATTAGTGAATGAAATTGAGAAATAATTCGGGATTCGCTGTTTGCCAGAAAAAGTGCGGGGTTTGAAGTTCTGTGGTGGTAATGAGAGCTGAACAATCAGAAATTTCCATTTTGACTAGCGATAGCTAACCACGGGCACAAGTTGCTCCGAAACCAACGCGAACGGGAATTCAAAATTTAAAACAAAATACGGTTTCATTTTATGAAAATAAAATTGATTTTATTGCTATTATTCCTGTCGGTTTCTCATTCATTCGGCGCTGTGGGTGACTGGATTACATTTACCAACCAATCTGATATCCGCGAAATAGCAGTGACTGACAGCGCTATCTGGTGTGCGACCAATGGAGGCGTTTTCCGATTTGATCCTTCCGACAGCTCTTTTCGCCAATTTTACAATACAAACGGTCTGTCAGCGCTCGATGCACAAACAATTGCCATTGACGCCAATGGTTCGGTTTGGGTGGCATTTTCCGATGGTTGGCTCAATTGCTACCATCCTGACAGCGACTCATGGACTCAGATCAACGACTATCTGGGACATGAAATTAACGACATCTCTATTATGGGCGATTCTCTGTTAGTAGCGCTGGACATTGGTATCAGCCTGTACGATATTCAGCGGCGGGAAGTGAAAGAAACTTATAAGAATTTAGGCGAAAAAATTCCGGTGGAAACTCCTGTGCAATTTATTTATATCAAAGGCAAAGAAATCTGGGCAGCAACTGAATATGGTATCGCCCAATCGAGTTTCACATTGGCAAATTTGATGGCGCCGGAAAGCTGGACAAACTTCACGATGAATGAGGGACTTCCTGCCAATGAGATACACGCCATTCAGGCGACAAACGATGATATATTTGCAGCGACATCCGCAGGAGTCGCCAAAAAAGTTCAAAATATGTGGAATGTGATGAACACAGGCTTATCCGGCACGAATGTCCTTGATCTAACAACTGTTGCAGATACGCTTTACGCACTGCTTGAAAGCCGTGTGTACCAGTGGGATTCATCAACGCAATCCTGGCAGCCGGCAAGTCCTTATATTTACATGCCAAACAAATTGGTCGCATCTCCGACCGGAGTGCTGTGGATTGGTAAAAAACAAACCTTTGCGTCCGGCGGAATCACTCGTCTTGACCGGGAGGCATACCAATGGATTGACTTCACTCCGCCGGGGCCTCCTGGGAATGAAATTTCCTGCATGACAATAGACCAGAACGGCATTCTCTGGTGCGGTTCATTGACAAACGGATTGTTCAAATATAATGATAAAGTGAGCGACTCTCGTCAGCAATGGCAGCAATTTACTACAAACGACGGTCTGGCAAAAAATGTCATTGAAGCCATCGCCGTGGACTATCTCAATCGGAAATGGGTAGCAACCAGAGGCGGCGGAGTGTCTGTCCTTGACGACAGAGATTCGGTCATGACGATAACAACATTTTACAAAAATATTTTTTCCGGAATCAGCTCTGCTCCGGACTATATTGTAATCACTGATTTAAAACCCGATCGCTACAACAGCATCTGGTTTCTGAATCTTGAACCGGCGAACAACAATGTTGTAGCAGTTTATTCCACACTGCGGCAATGGCAATATTTTTCCAGACAGGAAGGTTTTCTCAGCAGCGATGTCCGCGCTCTGGATTTCGATCAGTACGATCGCGTTTGGATTGCCAGCGACGGAGGCGTGAATGTAATCGATTACAACAATACACTTATGGATAAATCAGACGATGATCTCTCGGGAACGCTGACCACAGTGGACGGATTAGAGGCAAATAAAATCAAAGACCTCGCCATCGACCACGACAACATTGTTTGGATCGCAACTGCCAATGGGCTCAATTACTGGGCGCAGGGGAATGTTTATTATCAGGGTGGCCTGATCAGCAACAATATCAACAGAGTAGAAGTTGATATCCGCAACAATAAATGGTTTGGCACCAGCGGAGGCGTAAGTGTACTGGCTCCTGACGGGATTAC
>NATN01000159.1 GCA_002085355.1 Candidatus Zhuqueibacterota bacterium 4484_87
TCTCGGGAACAAACATTTGTCGCTGTACAATTTGATGATAAGAATATTTACATTGCTTTCTTTTGCAGAAAATCATATCCGGATCCGATTATCGCCAGACAAACGCGTCGCGACCAACTCATAAAAAATGATGACTTGGTTGCTGTCATGCTCGACACTTACGACGATGACCGCTCCGCCTATCTGTTCCTCACCAACGGATTGAACACCCAGTCAGATGCCCGCATCAGCGACGATGCTAAATATATGGATTTCAACTGGGACGGAAACTGGGAGGCGCGTACCACAATTTCCGATTCCGGCTATACGGTCGAAATTTCAATTCCTTTCAATTCAATCCGGTTTGATCCTTATGCAAAAAAGTGGGGCGTTAACTTTGGCAGATTTATTCCCAAATGGCTGGAAACTTCCTATTGGGCAGGTCCGACAAATGAAGACTTTCGCGTATCAAAATATGGTGACCTGATCGGGTTAAAACTCCCTGCCCCAGCTTCAGAGTTGCATATTATTCCTTATGCTACTACTCGCTACGAAACTTTCAGCAACCAAAAATGGGATGACATGGAGGGAATGGATCTGGAATTTCGTTATCGAAACAATTTGACAGCGAACTTCACTTTTCAGCCTGACTTTGCTACCGTGGAGGGAGACCGCGAACAGATTAACATGACGCGATGGGAATTATCATTCCCTGAAAAGCGCAAATTTTTTCTCGAGGGTAATGAGCTATTTCAAAACCGGATTCGTGCTTTCTATTCACGTCGCATTGGTGAAATCAATTTCGGTGGTAAAGCAATCGGGAAAACCGGACGAAATACTTTTGCCGTCATCGGCTTAAATGCCAAAAAAGTAGCGGACAATCCCAACACTTCATCGGATGAATCATTTCCGGAATACAACATCGGCATTTTTCGTTTGAAACGAGACATTTTGAAAAGTTCGACCATTGGCATGATGTATATCGAAAAAAATTGGAACGGCGGATACAATCGCCTTTTGAGCATGGACGGTATATTTCATTTTCCCGGCAATTTTCATTTTACCTGCCAATTCGTCGCAGCAGCACCCGGAAACTGGCGGGAGAGCTACGGCGGATTTATTCGCCTGGCACGGGAAAACAATATTTATCATTACCATTTGCGCTATACTGAATTGGGAGAAATTTTTCGGGACGCAGCCAATGGCATCGGTTTCATCCGCGACGATGACCGGCGGGAATTGGATTCATCTGTGGAATATAAATTTTGGGTAAGGAATTCCTGGATTGAGTTTATAGAATACGGCTCAAATTACAATATCTATTGGGGCAAAAATAGTGGCATTTTGCGCAGTTGGCAAATTGTGGAAGAGGGAAAAATCTATTTGAAAAATAAATGGAGCTTCGGAATCGATGCAGTCCGCGAATACGAATTGTTTGAAAAAGGATTTCACAATTATGATGTGGAACTGGAATTGGGTTACAACACAGAAGAATGGTCTTTCACGACTTTGACATATCAATTTGGCAAAAACTACGATCTGGATTATCGCATGATCACTGGTGAAAAAAATATAAAATTGAGCGACAAATTTTCGTTAGAGTACGAAATCAGAAACTTGAAATTCACCCCTGATCCAGAGCAGGAAAGTACATGGCTGAATATTGCTACTTTGAGCTATCAATTTACACCGGATCTGTTCATTCGGCTGTTTGCGCAACATCGAACGCAAAATAATCATTTCTATGTTTACGGAATTTTCGGCTGGCGTTTCAAACTTCCGAGCAGTGCTGTTTATTTAGTGTACACCCGGGATGATTTTGACGAAATCGGATTGTCCCGAATGCACAACGAAATTTTCTTTTTCAAATTAGCGTATGATTTTAGCTTGTAAATTAATCAGAATAATGAAAAAGAGACACTATGCCCGTCAAATGGCTTTCAAAAGAAAAATCGCTCAAGCTTTTAGCAAGTGAAAAATACGGACGGCTGGCAACTTGCGGAAACGATCGCCCGTACATCACTCCAATAAATTTTGTACTGCTCAATGGAAAAATTTACTTTCACAGCGGCTTTCAGGGAAGAAAAATCGATAACTTAAAAAGCAACCCCAAAATCTCATTTGAAGTCAGTCGCTGCGGAAAATTGTTCGCTGCTCCTCATGCAAAAAATTTTACTTTCCGCTTCTGGAGCGTACTGGTTGATGGAATTGTCCGGCAAATAGACGATGCCGATTTAAAACTTGCCGTGTTAAATCGATTCATGGAAAAATACGCTTCGGGCTATGAATATATTCCGCTCACAAGAAACGATATGGCCGGAGTAAATATTTTTGAAATTTCCATCAAAAAAATAAGCGGAAAGGTCAGCGCTGATTCCTCCCTCGACCTTTAAAGAGCTATCAGTGAGGTACACAATAAAATGAAAATTCTCATCATCGAGCCTTATTTCACCGGCTCCCATGCGGACTGGGCCAAAGGTTACCAAAAATTCAGCCGGCACGACGTGCACATTTTGAGCTTGAGCGGCCAATTCTGGAAATGGCGCATGCACGGCGGCGCGGTGACCCTGGCACAAAAATTTCTCGGATCCGATTTTTCGCCGGATTTCATTCTCGCGACAGACATGCTGGATTTGACAACATTCCTGGCGCTCACGCGGAAAAAAACACATGCTATCCCTACGGGCATCTATTTTCACGAAAATCAAATCTCTTATCCCTGGTCCTCTGCTGACCGGGACGTGCTAAAAAAGCGCGACCATCATTACGGATTCATCAATTACGTCTCTGCTCTGGCGGCAGATGCCGTCTTCTTCAACTCTCATTTTCATAGGACATCATTCTTTGCAGATCTGCCCAAAATACTGAGACATTTTCCCGATCATCGCGGGATGGACAATATCAAGAAACTCGAACAAAAAAGCAAGGTGCTTTATTTAGGATTGGATTTGCAACGGTTTGATGAATTCCGCGTCCAGGAGGAACGCGACAAACCGCTCATTCTCTGGAATCACCGCTGGGAATATGACAAAAATCCGGGTGATTTTTTTCTTGTATTGAACGAATTAAAAAATGATGGGATTGACTTTGAAATTGCTGTTTTGGGTGAAAATTTTTCCAAAGTTCCGATCATTTTTGAGCCCATGCAAAGCATTTTTAAAGAAAAAATAGTCCAATATGGTTTTGCAAAGACTTTTGAGGAATACGCCCGCTGGCTCTGGCGCGCCCACATCATTCCCATTACCTCGCGGCAGGACTTTTTCGGCGCCAGCCTCGTGGAAGCTGTTTACTGCAACTGCTACCCAATTTTGCCCAAGCGGCTGGCATTCCCGGAAATTATTTCTATTGACATTTATCCGAAAAATTTTTATAATGACATGCAAGATTTGTATGATAAATTAGAAATCGCCATCGAAAATTTCCGCTCTCTTAAAACTGGAAAGCTGCGAGAATTAGTGTCAAAATTTGACTGGCGAAAAATGGCAAGTGAATATGATAATCAGTTTGAACTAATTGCGCAGCGACATAATTAACTTCCTCAACTAAAAGCCCGGAGTAACTAAATGAAAAATTTTCAAAAATCAATTATTATAATTCTCACTTTGCTGCTGTCCTTTTCTCTCCATGCTCAAAAGCCGGACGCTGATTCGGTGAAAGCGCCGAAAGCTGTACAGTTGCAGGATATTTTAAATTGGAAAACAATCCGTTCTGTGGTAATCTCCGATGACGGAAAATGGTTTGCCTATCAGGTCTCGCCCAATGACGGCGACAGCCAGCTTTTCGTACGCCAGACTGACGGGGATAAGAAATATTCATTCCCGGTCGGCGAGACGCGCGGCACTCGGATCAAATTTTCCCGTGATTCAAAATGGATCGCTTTCGCAATTTCTCCGACGAAAAAAGAGAAGAAAAAACTAAAAAAACAGAAAAAGAAAGCGCACAATGATTTCATTCTTTTGAATTTGGCAACAGGGAAAAAGAAAAAATTCAAAAACGTTAGCCAATTTTCATTTTCCAAAGAAAATCCTGAATGGCTGGCATTCGCGAAGCACTCGGCCAAAAAAGGGAAAAATGGTCCCAAAGGCAAAGATGTGATTTTGTACCATCTCCCCAATGGCGAACAATTCAACATCGGGAACGTCTCCCAATTTTCTTTCAATAAAAAAGGTACGCTTTTGGCGTGGACAGTGGACGCAGCGGATCGCAGCGGGAATGGAGTTTTTCTGCGTGATCTGAAAACTAATGTTGTGAAAGCACTGGACAACGACTCCACCGAATACCGCGGATTGAACTGGAATGAAGAAGGCACGGCGCTCGCCGTGCTCAAGGGCAAAGACGACAAAAAATATGAAGACAAGCTCTACTCCATTGTCGGCTTCAAAAATTTACTCAAAAAATATCCGACCAAAATCGTTTTTACCTCTTCAGAGAATGAATCATTTCCCGATGGCATGACTGTGAGTCCCAACCGCAGCCCGCGGTGGACAGATGATCTGGATGCGATTTTGTTTGGCATTCATGAATTGAAGAAAAAAGAGGACACGAAAAAAGATACAGCAAAAGATACGAGCACGACCAAAGTCGCGGAAAAAGACTCCACAAAAAAATCCAAATCGAAACACAAAAAGCCACCCAAAGTGGACAAAGAAGACATCCCGGGGCTGGTGATTTGGCACTGGAAGGATAAAAGATTGCAGCCCATGCAGCAGGTGCAATTGGGGCAGGATAAAAATTTCAATTATTTGTGCATTTATCGCGTTGACGACAAAAAATTTATTCGCCTGGCAGATGATGATATACGCAATGTCATGGCAGCGCCAAAACAAAAATTTGCCATTGGCTTTGATAATCGCGAATATGAACTATCAGGCAATCTTGATGGCAGACGTTATCAGGATATTTATGTTTTTGATTTGAAAACAGGAAAGAAAACTCTCGCACTGAAAAAGAACCGCTGGAATTTCGGACCTTCGCCGGACGGGACTCACTTTCTCTATTACGAGAAAGGAAACTTCCACACCTACGATATGCGCACAGGTAGAACCTACAACATCACCGCAAATGTGCCGACAACTTTTATTGATACAGAAGATGATCACAACGTCATTGACCCGCCTGTCCGCCCTGTTGGCTGGGTTAAAGGCGGGAAAGCTGCTTTGCTTTCAGACGCCTGGGATGTCTGGCTCATCCCTGTTCACGGTGGAAAATCTAAAAACTTGACAATGGACGGGAAAAAAGAAAAAATTCGCTATCGCCGTCGCTTCCGCCTTGATCCGGAAGAGAAGGGCATCGATTTATCTCAGCCGCAATACTTTCAAATGTATGGTGAATGGACAAAATGGAACGGCATTGCTCGTATCGACCACGGCAAACCCGGCGCTAAAAAATTGCTCTGGGACAAAGCCTATTTCGGCAGATTGATGAAAGCGAAGGACAGCGGCACTTATGTTTACACCAAAGAATCAGATCTGGAATTTCCCGATTATCGCGTCGCTGATAAGAATTTGAAAAACGCAAAACAAATCACGAATATCGGCGAACAGGTGAAAAATTATCTCTGGTCTGCGGGCAGCAAATTGATTAACTACGTGAGCGACAAGGGTGACACGCTTCAGGCAGCACTGTTTTTACCGGCAAATTACGAAGAAGGGAAATCCTATCCCACGATTGTTTACATTTATGAAAAATTATCCCAGCGCATGTACTATTTTTCCAATTTGCGAACCGGCGGATTCGAAAAATCTTTTTACACCAGCAACGGCTACGCCGTGCTCATGCCTGACATCGTGTACAAAGTCAACGATCCGGGCATGTCCGCAGTCTGGTGCGTTTTGCCGGCTTTGAAAGCCGCCATCGCCACCGGCGTTGTGGACAAAGATCACGTGGCGATTCATGGCCATTCCTGGGGCGGTTACCAGACCGCATTTTTGATCACGCAGACCGATGCTTTTGCCGCAGCGCTCGCTGGCGCGCCCCTCACAAATATGATCAGCATGTACAGTTCGGTTTATTGGAACAGCGGTTCTGCCAACCAGCCAATTTTCGAAAGTTCCCAGGGTCGATTCACTGGCGGCTATTGGGATAATTTGGAAGCCTACACTCGAAACTCGCCAGTCTATTACGCGGAAAATGTCACCACGCCGCTTTTGCTCTTGCACAATGATAAAGACGGTGCTGTGGATTGGAATCAGGGAATCGAATATTTCAACACGCTGCGCCGATTGGGAAAACCAGTCGTCATGCTGCAATACAAGGGAGAAAATCACGGCGTACGCAAACCGCAGAACCGAATCGATTACACCGTGCGCATGAAAGAATTTTTTGACCACCATCTCATGGGCAAACCTGCGCCTGAATGGTGGGAAAAAGGTATTTCTTATCTGAAATTGGATGATTACTTGAAGGATTGCGTGAGGAAACGGATGCCCAAAAATGAAACCAAAAAAGCGAAGAAGGCTGATAAAAAGGAATAGTTGAACTCGCTTCTGAAAATGACAAGCAAGCCTGTGAGGGATTTGCAATTAAAATTCTTCACAGGCTTTTTTTTTATGTTAAATCTAGTGCG
>NATN01000160.1 GCA_002085355.1 Candidatus Zhuqueibacterota bacterium 4484_87
TTTTACGGCCTCGAGCACATTTAAATGCCCCATATAATTAATGTCAGCATCCAAAAATGGATTTTTCAGGCTGTCATTATGGCTCACTTGTCCCGCTAAATTGAAAATATAATCTTTGTCTTTGACTAATACTTTAATTGCTTCCTTGTCCCGAATGTCAGCAATATTGATGCGAATTTTATCCTCTATATCTTTAATATTAAAAAAATTCCCCCCAAACGGCTCGATAAGAGCATCTAAAATTGTTACCTCAACTCCCAAATCCACCAAGCGGCGGGCAATGTTGCTTCCGATCATTCCCAAACCGCCGGTAATCAACGCCTTTTTTCCCTGCAAATTTTGCATTTCTTTTCCTTAAAAAGTTAAAATCATTGTTCTTTGATAATCTATGCGACTAATGAAAGATAAATATCTCGCAATTTCTGACCTTGAATTTTTATATTAAATTTATCATAAATCGTTTTCTGCGCCTTTTCACCTGATTCACGACGCAAATCGATATTTTCCGCCAGCCTGATGATGGACTCGACCAGTGCATCGACGTCGCGCTCTTCATTCAGAAAACCATTTTCCTCATTTTGAATGACATCAGGAATACCGGCATGATACGAAGATATTGCAGGCATTCCACTCGCCATTGCTTCAAGCAGCGCAGTGGGAATACCTTCGCGTCCACCGCTTTTATCAGTTACGCTGGGATGAACGTAAATATGGCTTTTGTAAAGCCAGTCCACATACTCATCGGAGATGGGTACAAAGCCGAGGAAATCCACATAATTTTCAAGCTTACGTTCTTTGACAAACTGCTTCAACTCTTTTTCACGCGGGCCTGTACCAATCAATCTCACCCGAATGAAATCTCTTTTTAAATTATTTACAATGCGATCCAGCGCCTTTAGTAAATAAATTTGTCCCTTTTTAGGTAAGAAGGAGGCTATTTGAATTAAAGAAATCTTTCCATCGTCATCTACCCCATAAATTCTTTTCTTTCGAGAAAAATAATCATAATCAATACCAAAATGATGAATACGAATCTTTTCTTCAGAAAAACCCAATTCCATCAGCTCTTGCTTCATATTTTGAGACATTGCCAGAAAAACATCTCCGTGTTGAATCAGTTGCCTGTACGCACGTTTTGCCAGGCCAAAATGTGATTTGGGAAATTGCGAAACATCATAACCATAAAAAGAAGTAACAAGCGGTATGTCCAGCTTCAAAGCCACCGGCAGAATTAGATTGCCGTCAGGGCCAAAATGGGCATGCAGGATTTCGCCGCCAATTTGTCTAACGCGTTCTTCCAACCCTTTCAGATCCAAGCGATAGCGAAGACCTAATACACCGCAAACAGCAAACAATTGCTTTTGCACACCCCAACTCACATGCACCGGAATTTCGTGTATTTCTTTTATTTCTTCATAATTAAAATTGATAGCATTCAGTCTTTTTCGGCACAAAACATGTGCCTCAACATCCGGAGTATTGACAATCTGATTAAAAATGAATGTCTCTGTATTATATAAAAAAAATTTTTTGAAATGAATGACCTTCAAATATAAAATCCTCTCAAATGGAATTTAAAAAATGAAAAGCAAATTTTGAAAACCTATTTTGAAGTAATCAATTGGTCAAACACCTTTGCCAATTTACCTGTTAAATTTTCTCTCGAAAAGCTCTCTACTGCTGTGAGACCGGAAGCAAATTCATCACGCCCTTTTTTCCCATTAGAAAAAATGCTTTTTAAATGTTTATAGATTTCATCTCGACCATCATAATCAGCTATCTTAGCAATTTTAATTTTCTTTAACACCCGAGCCGCTTCGCCATTTTTATTTCCAATCATTAAAATCGGCTTGCCTGTTCTCAAGTATTCAAAAGTCTTTCCCGGAATATTTGCCGGCGATTTATATGTCAAAAGTAACAGCGCATCCATCCGGCTGTAATAATTAAAAATTTCCGGATGCGGTAAATAAGGAATGACTTTTACAAGATCGTGTACTTTCATTTCTCTTAAGTGCTGCACGGCAGAGTCACTGACCTTCCCAATTAAATATAAACAAAAATTTTCTGGGGAAATTAATTTTTCGGATTTCAACCTCGAAAGAGCTTCAAAAAAATACTCTGGAATTCTGTCATCATTTACAGTTCCAATGTGAGCGATTTTAAACTTCTCATTTTTTTCAAGACGAAAATCGGGATCAATATTCTGCTGAAAATCCAGCTCATCATACCCGTTTGGGATATAATGAATCTTATCCTTATCTTCAACTTTAGTAGAATAATCATTTTTTATATCATACCGGCTTACCGCAACAATAGCATCTGCCGAATTAAGCACGTTTCGTTCCAATTTTTCATCAATTCTTTGAGAAACACTCAATCGGGACAACTCTTTTAAATAATGAATGTTCGTCCATGGATCCCGAAAATCCGCCACCCACTTCAAACCGCTCCATCGGGCTAATTTTTTTGCAATCAAGTGTACCGTCGGGGGCGGAGAAGTTGAAAAAATAATATCAATTTTTTCATCTTGAATTATTTTTTTCCCTTCCTTAACAGCATGGGGCAACCATCCTATACGAGCATCGGGAATAAACATATTTATTCGAAACCAAAAAGCGATTCTCTTTTTCCACGATGGCTTTTTCTCCATCATCGCATCAACAGGAACCTCTTCGCGTTTTTTCAAACCGGTGAAAATTTTATAGATGTTATGAGGTTCCAAAGATTTGACTCGATAAATTTTTATTGACTCTGGTAATTCCTTCTCAAATGTAGTGTCAATTGCATTATATTGGCCATTATCCACAGTTAAAACAATAGGCTGCCAGCCGAATTTTGGCAAATATTTCGTAAACTTGACAACCCTCTGCACTGCGGAACTGCCAGACGGAGGCCAATAATATGCAATTATTAAAACTTTTTTCATTGTATCCCTTTTAAAATTCTGCCGGCATAATTTTCCCAGCTCAGCTCTTTGCAAATTTCCGTGACATGCTCCGGCGGAATTGGTTTCTCAATAAAATTAATCATTTGTTGTGCCATTGAGTCCACATCATTAGGGTCAGCCAAATATCCGTTATAGCCATGTCTAATTGTTTCCGGAAAATGTCCCACCTTTGTCGCTAACGCCGGGACATTGAAATTATATGCAATATGCTCCGGTCCCGATGCCGTTGCTTTCAAATAATATAAAACAATGCAGTCACTTCCCTGAAAATATTTATGCACATCATCATTTGGCACAAATTTCGCAATACGCCCGGTTGTGTTTTGCTTATTCCAAAAGGATTGCCCGACAATCAAAAGAGATGCATCGTCTCTTTTTTGCACGACTTTGGCAAAAGCCCTAATCGCATCATGTAACCCTTTATATTTGCGGATAAAGCCAAAAAACAAAAAGACATGCTTCCGCAAATTAAGCTCTTTTTTAAACTTTTCAATATCGAAACTGGGATCAGGCTTGAATGTATCATACAAAGGATGAAATAGTTTTATTATTGTTTTTGTGTCTCCTTTTGCTCTTTCCCCATTCTCATTTAATTCAAACTTATATTCAGGAAAAACTTCTTTTAATTCTTCAGCCGTTTTGTAATCATGAGTAATGTACGAATCCGCATTTTTCAGAGCTCTCTTTGTCAAAAGTTTATCCAGTAAACTTTCTTCTTTTTGCTTGACAAAATGCAGATCAAAAACGATTTCAGTATTCGTCTTCTTCTTCAATTTATTTACAATGTATCCAATGGGAATACCCTGGACTGATATTGCCCACTGGAAAACTGCAACGTCGGGATTTATCTTTTTAATCAGTTTATACGTTTTATACCACGTGAGAGGGTTATTAAAATTAGTGACGTATTTAAGGTTTACGTTGGTCCCCTCTAACAATTCTTCCGTTTTACTTGAATGATCAACGCTGTCTCTGGGAATGATCGCAGGATAAGGGTGTGACCAGGACACCAAATAAACTTCCGTGTCAGGAAATTTGTCTAATGCTTTGGCTAACGAAGTGTTGTAAAGACCGAATCCAATAAACTTGGGACCTGATCCAAAAACAACCACTTTTTTCTTTGATTTCATCTTTACCTCTACTGGCTCTTGATAATGAAAATTTTCAATCTCTCTTCTACTCTCGCTGGAATTTAAAGCTCTTTTAGCCTCGCATCATAAACCCGACGCATGCCCTCTTCCAAAGAAATGCGCGGCTCCCAGCCAAATTTATTTTTCACATAATCCATATTAGCGTATCTGGAATGTACTCCGACCGGTTTATCCAGCAATGGTTTAATTGTCGGTTTATATCCGGCAAATTTTGTAAAAAGTTCAATGATTTCAAGGAAAGAGGTTAATTTCCCTGAACCAATATTAATCGCCGAACCATCATGAATATTGTCCATTGCCATCAGGATACAATCGATGGCATCATCAATATGCACAAAATCTCTCGCCTGTTTTCCTGTTCCCCACACTTCAAAAGGATTTTCTTTCCTGGCAGCGCGATCAGCGATTGCAGGAACAGGGTAGGAGAGATCCTGATCTTCGCCATAGCCAGAAAAAGGCCTGACACAGGCAACTGAAATTCCATAATATTTTGCAGCGATTTGTGCAAGATATTCTCCGGTTAGTTTCGACCAGCCATAGGTCATGTCCGGTTTTCCAAGATTCGATTGAAAATCTATGTCTGTTTCTTTCAGTGCAACTGCGCCGCTTTCAGCTTGCAAGTCGATAGGATAGGCAGCACTCGAACTCGGATAAAGAACTCTATCCGGCTTATGTTGGCAAACCCAATAGAAAAATTCTGCATCAATGGCAAGGTCTAAAGCCACAGCCATGGGGTCACCATCAATTTTCGCGCGCCCGCCCACGATAGCCGCAAAATGATATACATCATTAAATTTATCAATATCCAGACCATATTTATCCTTCAGGTATTCGGGATTTTCTAACAGATCCCCCACAAATTTTCTGAAGTCCCCTTGCCAGAAAACAAGTCTCTCATCTTTTCCAAATATTTCCAGGTCTTTATTTTCCACAACAGTTGTATCTGCCAACCATTGTGACGGATGAATGCCAATGGAAAGATCATCAATCATAAAAATAATTGCATCAGTTGTTTTATATAATCGCTTTACCAAATTTCTCCCGACAAAGCCGCATGCTCCTGACACGAGAAAATATTTCATTGTATTTTCCTCCATAAAATGTAAAAGTGGGCGATCAATAAGTCCCCTTTTCAATTAAATGTGTTTCCGAATCTCCGAAAATGTCTCTACCGCATGATTCGTACTGGAAAGCCCCACAACGACAGAATCCACACGCGGCAATGAAAATAAATACTCATAGGCTTCTTTGGGCTTCAAATATCCGGCTGCCAGCGTGCTCATCGCCAAAAGCTGCAACTCATATTTTTTCAAAGCATCTTCGAATTCTTCGCGGGACGGATTTACCTGATAACCTAATTTATTAATTGAAGCCATGATCAACGGATTCTTGATATGCGTTTTCTCAAACAATCTCATCAATCGCGGTAAATTTTTTGTACAAAATGCCGGAATCGCATTGTACTTTTTTTCCACATGATCGGCAAACAACTCCAGCACATCAGGCATGTCCCACCCCAAAGCCAAATCAGTCAAAGCATCATGCAAAAAAATCGCTTTCAAATTCAGTTTGGAAAACGGCGCCACCTCAAAATCAACCAACAATTTGATCATCGTTTTTACATCTTTGGTCAATAATCCCATGCCGCCGCGCATGAACATACCCAGCTTGCCGGCGAAGCTTGTTTCTTTCAATGAATCCCGAACAATATTGACAATTCCTTTTTCATTGGCTTGTTTGATATATTTTGCAATGTAGGGAACCAGCAAGTAAATTCCCAAATTTTCCCGCAAGCGATCCGACTTTTGAATTTCTTCAGCCACCAGAAGAGCTCTTTCATGCGTGGACATCATCATTGCTTTGACGTCCTGATCATAACAAAAATTTATAATATCCATAATCTTTTGTACTTGACCGAATTGCGCCGCCTTCTGATCGCCGACTTTTGCATCAAGGTGATTCACACCAAAAAATTGATTATGTCCCAATAAAATACGATCAATCATTTCCATCTCCTGTCATCTTTACACGTCTGTCGGTTGTCCGTGATTTTCAGCGGATTTGTAAATTGCATCCACAATTTTTTGAACTTCAAAAGCATTTCTTAAGTCACTCGCCACAGGCTTTCCATTTTTAACCGCATCAATAAAAGCGATGCCCTGACGAGAATATTGCGGGCCACCAACATCTATTTCCACTCCATGAAACAAATCCGGATTGTACCAATTCGTCCAGCCAGCGTTGAAGCCATCCGCGGGCTCATCAAGATAAAGTTTGGCGTAATCATCGCAAACAAACAGATTACCTTTTTCAGCATGAATTTCAATGTTAATTTGCATGAGTCGGTGGTGCCTGATACTCCAGGACGAATCCATCCACCCCATGGCGCCATTTTTGAATTCAAAATGGACGTGAGCAAAATCTTCCACTTCTTCTGAGTACCAGTTAATTGTGTGGCCCGTGACGCGTTCCACTGGGCCCAACATCCACTGCAGTAAATCAATCAGATGAGTTGCCTGACCAATGACGACCCCGCCGCCGGCTTGTTCTTTGCTGTACCGCCAGCCTTTTCCCTTTCGAAAAAGCTGCGCCACATAAATTGTAGAATGCACAGTGATCACTTTTCCCAAAACACCCGATTCCAGAATGGCTTTTGCCTTCATGTAAGTATCCACATAGCGCATCATATAGCCGACCATTGTCACAAGATCTTTACTTTCCACCATTTCAATCAATTCAACTGCCTGGTCACTGGCAGGAGAAAGCGGTTTTTCCAGAAAAAAAGGTATGTTGCGCTTTGTGCACTCCTCTGCCATCGGAACATGCAAAAATACCGGCGTGGCAATAACCACCGCGTCCGGTTGCTCCTTGTCCAGCATCTTCACATAATTATCGTACGTATTCAATTCCGGCTTCAAACTTTTCACACCGTTTAGCAAAAAATTCGTTGAATCCGAAACAGCACAAAGCTCAACATCATCGAGCGCATTCATGATTCCTGCATGTAACATGCCCATTTTGCCAATACCGATGATTGCCAATTTCATCATAATCTTCCTCTGTTAAATTTCAAACCGATTCACTTTTTCTTGTTATTGCCATTCAATTCCTGACTCAGCTCTATTTTTTTGACCCGAAACAAAGTATCCTCAATTAACTGTCTTGTGCCACCGATGAGGTCAGCGACAAGTCCGATCATAATCACCTGAAAACCGATCATCATCAAGACTGCCGACAAAATCAACGATTGAATATGACCGCCGCCATTTCCCATGAGATAAAAGTAAAGAAAACGTAAAGAAACAAGAGCCCCTACACCAAAAATCCCGCCGCCAATCAGCGAGAAAGTTTTCAGCGGCTCATACATAGTGTAAATCCGGAAAATTGTCAAAATTGACCGCTTGACGTATGATGGAATACTACGAAACAGGCGCGAATCGCGCAGCTTTTCATTAGTACGAATTGGCACATGAGTCAACGCCAGATTTTTCTTACCCGCCTGAATGATCGTCTCCAAAGTATAACTAAACTTGGAAATGACGTTCAACCGCAATGCTGCTTCCCGATTTAAGGCGCGAAATCCGCTCGTGGCATCGGGAATATCTGTACCTGAAACATGCTTGACGACCCAACTGCCAAGAATCTGTAGTTTCTTTTTTATGAGAGAAAAATGCGGAATGCCATTGACCTGACGATCTCCGATAACATAATCTGCTTCGCCATTAACGATCGGCCTGATCAATTTTTCGATATCCTCACCGCGATACTGATTATCCCCATCTGTGTTCACAATAATATCCGCACCTAATTTCAGACAAGCATCCACCCCCGCGTTAAACGCTTCTGCCAGTCCCTTATTATTTGTGAATTTGAGGATATGGTTTGCGCCATGCTGCCGTGCAACTTCAACTGTTTTATCCGTGCTTCCGTCATCAATAATCAAAACTTCAATTTCATCAATACCGTCAATTTTCTTGGGCAAATCGCTCAGCGTTGTCGGCAGTGTTTTTTCCTCGTTCAAGCATGGTATTTGAATGATCAATTTCATTTTTTTCATTGCTCTCTTTTGCTTTCAATGATCTCTTCAATGTTGTATTCTTTGATGTCCCGGGCGTGAGTAAAAATAATCATTTCTCCTAACAGACCAATGGAAATCAACTGAATACCGATCACCAATAATAAAGCGCCTAAAAGCAACAGCGGTCTGCCGGCGATAGGTCCCAGCGCCAGAACTCGATAGATAAAAAGGTAAAATTCGATGCCAGCGCCGATCAGCGTAAACACAGCACCGACAAATCCCAGAAAATGGATTGGCTTTTTGGAATAATTTGTCAGAAAAACCACCGTTAAAATATCCAGCAGCCGCTGCAAATATTCGCGCAAATATTTTGATTTGCGAAATTTTCCAGGCAATTGCTCAATCTTTTCTTCGGCAATCTTATAGCCTTGCCGCTTGGCAAGAATGGGAATAAAATTATTCATATCACCGTAAATATCAAGATGTTCGAGCACTTCGCGTCTGGTTACAAGAACACCGCTGTTAATGTCGTGTAAATCAATTTTAGCTAACCGGCAGGTGATCGCATTAAAAGTACGGGAAATGATTTGGTTCAATTTTGAATCCCGACGCGGATGACGCCAACCAATAACCAGGTCGTTCCCTTCTTCCAATTTTTCAATCAGAGAGAGTAAATTTTGTGGATTAATGCGAACGCGGGACGTGAGGTAAATGACAACATTTCCCGACGTTTGCTTCATTCCCACATTAAACGCACTCGCCTCACCAAATCGCGAGCGCATCCGAATCAGTTTCAACTCTGCACTTCGCTCTACAATTGGCGTCAGACGTTCCGGAGTACCATCGTCGCTGCCATCATCAACCAGTGCGATCTCGAACGACCCGTCTATTGCCTGAAATGCGTCAAGCAGTGAGTTAACAAATTCGACTGCCTCATCTGCGTTGTTGTAAAGGGAAACGATAACTGAGTATTTTGGCTGATTAATGGAGTCGGCGACCGCACTCTTTTCCTCATCCGCCGATTTCATTGCCACTTGCTGTGATTTCATTTGTTGACCCAATCCTTTTATTTATTGATCAAGTAAAATGCCTTCTTTTTTCCGGTATGAACAATGAGCGTCGCTAATAGCCCGAGAAAAACGAACTGAAACATCGTAACTACCAGCAAAAAAACGAGGGTAATTAAAACGTTCATACTTGCCGGTTCAAAATTATTGCTCAAGAATGTCATGCCCGCCCAGATTGTTGTAAAAAATGCGAGCAAAAGAGACAACGCTGCCAGCCCCCCGAAAAACCGCAATGGATTTTTCAAATGCTTGAGAAAAAGGTTCAGCGTCGTCAGATCCATGATGACGCGAAAAGTGCGCGTGATATTGTATTTGGACTTTCCGTATTTCCGCGGATGATGATTGACAACGATCTCCGTAATTTTAGCGCCTTCCAATTTTGCCAGCGCCGGAATGAAGCGATGGAGCTCGCCGTACAAACTGATGCGTTTAATGATCTCCCGG
>NATN01000161.1 GCA_002085355.1 Candidatus Zhuqueibacterota bacterium 4484_87
TGGGCTCTGTGAACTCTATGCCTCCTCCGCGCGCTCTGTGGTTTCCAAAAAATCGTACTGTTCGACTGCCGAGAGGAATGCATATATGCATTCCCTACAGCGTTATGTGATTTCAACCCGGCCACCGCAGATCATCCAGTTCGAATAACAAAAAAATCTCTTGATTTTTTATCCAAAATTGAATATATTATTTTTAGAAAAGTTAGCTCTGGTAATTGAACATTAGTCATTGGTGAAAATAGAGTTGTTATTTATATCAATTTCCGCTTTCAATTTGGGGCGGATATTTTTTTATCATTATGAGACGAGAATTTTCAGAAGGCAGAAACGATGATCGATTATGACGAAAATTATAAAATTTCAGAAGAATTGATGAATATTTCCGAACGCATGGTTGCATTGTTGGATCAGGAAAACACGGACGGAGAAAGTTGGGATTATTATTGCAATGGTCAGGTTATCAAACCAGCAGTTTTTCGCAATAAAATTACCGGCACTGTTCGGGAGGTCGTGGACGAATTTGATATTCAGATCATCGCCGACGGCAGCCAGATTTCTCAAGCGACGCTATGAAGATGAGTTCGAAGTTGATGAAGATATTGATGATCTGTTTTGATACGCAAATTTCATTTTGAAATGAAATTTGTTGCAGTGTATGGGCGATGTGGCAGCAGTTGGCCCTTTTGTCGAATTATATGACGTAACATCATAAAAAACAAAATTGAATAAAGTCCGTTTTTTGTATTTTCTTTTTAATCAAAATTTAATCATGGTATCTTTTTTGCTCTAATTAACACGGAGGCATAAAAGGGCATCAAAAATAAATTGGCAGATAAAATTTTCCTAATTCCTAAAGGCGACGATGAAGACAACACTGTTTTTGCTACGAAGTATGAACCGCTGGCTCGTCCGAATCTGGGGTTTCAGCCTGTTAATGATGACTCCACTGCACGCGTCGGAGATAGATCAGGATTTGTTTCCGGTACCTGATGTTTTGCAATCAAATGTCCGATTCTGGGTTTCCATTTACACGCTGTACGACAGCGACGAGATCGTCATTCATGACTCGGAAAATTTATCGATCATTTATGAAGTTATTGACCTGAAAGAGGCGTTTCCCGAAGGCGGGATATCCGAAAAGATGAAGTGGAATTATGCTGATTCGGTCAAAGACAGATATTGTCAAATTTTGAAAAAATTAGCTGCTGCTGATACTTTAGACCCCGATACGCTACAGGCTCGAGAACGTTATGTTTACAATCTGTTTTATCAGAGTCCGTCGCCGGCGACGTTTTTGAGAGCAATCGACAACATCCGCGGGCAACAAGGCCTTCGCGATCAGTTTCGCGAGGGACTCATCCGTTCAGGCCGCTATGCCGCACACATCAACCGCATTTTTCGTGAATTCCATATTCCTCTTGAATTGGCAGCTTTGCCTTTCGTGGAATCTCTTTTTCAAGTGAAGTCCTATTCCAAAGTAGGCGCTGCAGGAATCTGGCAATTTACGCGCCGCACCGGACGAAGATTTTTGAAAATAAATCGCACTGTGGATGAACGATTTGATCCCATCACTGCAACTGTTGCAGCGGCAAAATTGTTGAAAGAAAATTACGAAGCTCTCGGCGCCTGGCCTCTTGCCATCACTGCGTACAACCACGGCGTCCACGGCATGGAAAAGGCAATAAAAAAAGTCGGGTCGCGCGATATTAGTGAAATTATCAAAAAATACAGCAGTAAGTCTTTCAAGTTTGCGTCGCGGAATTTTTACGCTGAATTTTTAGCGGCTTTGGAGGTAAGCAGAAATTATCGCATTTATTTTGGCGAAATTGATTTCGAGCCGTCGATGCAATATGTGGAATATCGTTTACCCAAACATAGTTATCTCAAACAGGTTGCACAAGATTTAAATTTGCCGGTGGAAATTATTCACAAATTCAATCCGGCGTTGAGAAAGCGCGTCTTGCTTGCCAAGAGAAAAATACCCCGCGGGTACAAGTTGAAAATCCCTTATCGTGAAGATGGTCAATACGGCGTCGCGATGTCATTGATTTCAGGCCACGAAAGATTTGCATTGGGTGACGGCGCTCGGGCAATGGACTTGCAGGTTGCTGTCAAAAATATTTATGAGGAGGACGTCGCACAAAAAAATGCTCGCGAAATTAGCAGTGGAGAAACACTTCAGTCATTTACACCTGTAGAAAATTCTCAGGTGAACGATGCTGTTCATTACGGTTTTGTGAAAGTGAAACCAGGGGAAACGCTGGGGCATTTTGCGGACTGGCTCAAAATCCCGACACATGAATTGCGTCGCATCAACGGACTTTTTTTAGGCGATCCGATTCACGTGGATCAAAAGATCAAATTAGTTTTCAAAAATGTGAACAAGGAAGAATTTGATCGAAAGCGGATCGAATACCGCCAGGCGAAAGAAACGAATTTTTTCGCCCGCTATCAGGTAAAGGGTCTCAAAATGCATCGGGTCAAATATGGTGACAATATCTGGGATTTATGCAACAATAAATATAATGTCCCATACTGGCTGGTTGCCAAATATAACCCGGATCACTCATTGAATAAGCTCAAAATCGGAGATATGCTTATTTTTCCGCTTATAGAAGTGAAAGAAGAGAGCAGCCAATAAATCACCATACATTTTTTATAGAAGAATTTCTCGTTGCTTGGTTAAATCGCATGTCTCTGAAATGCATAATAAAAAAACAATAATATTCAAGCTTGCCCACTCGATAGCGATAGGTTCGATGACTCTTCGGAAATTATTACCACCGCTGTCATCTTCTGAAAAATAGTCAATATTCTCAAAAGCGGAATTTTCCTGCAAATGTGACAAGCATCATATTGGTTATGAACAAAAATTTTATATTTGTAATTGAATAAATTTTACCAAAAAAAGCTTGCTTTTCTGGCAAGAAAATGATATATATAATAATTGAAAATATTTGCAATTCCTTGTTGTTCTGCGATTGCTGATAATTTCGTTTATTGACTCCTGTGTACTACCTGATTTCCAGCCTTTTTATTCTGGCGATGGGAGTATTTAATCACGCCGAAAGGAGGTGGTGCGAGAAAGTTGGCAATGCAAAGATGAAATGCGGAATCAATTCCGGCGTAATCATCCGAATTGATGAGTTTGCATCCGAAACATTGCTGTACAGGGGGATACTTCCTGCGGAAATTCATTAAATAAAGTTTACCAATTTAAAAAATTATGGAGGTTTTTTATGACAAAGAAGCTAACAATTTTAATTGTCTTGTTGATCGCATTGCCGACGTTAGTTCTGGCGGTGACCAACGCTAAAGTGAATGGACAGAAAGAAATTACCATCACGCAGCTACCGGTTGATCTGGTCTTTACGTGCGATCTCGCTGCTGCTGGCAACAAAGTTGCTTTGGAATATTACATTGACATGGATAATGACGGCGTCATCGGCCCCATGGAAGAAATTGTAGAGTTTTTCTACTTGACCGACGGCATTGGCTGGATTAAAGATCCGGCAGATTCTGACAATGATTTTGCCGGCGATGAAACAGGAGTTGATGGCAAGATTCTGACAACTTTTACCATTGATCCCGAAGAGGTGCTCCTTCCTACAGGTATGTCTGTAATCGTCCGTTTGATTGATGAAGATGGCAGTCAGGATTTCATTAAAATGCACATTCAGGTTCAGCCAAGGCCACCTTTCATTCAAGGAAAAGTAACTGACAAAACGTCGGGCTCGCCCATTCAAAACATTTTTGTTTTGATAAGTAATAATGATAATGATGACTCTTATTTTGGCGTTACCGATCAAGATGGAAACTACAAGGTTTCCGTTACCAATGGAACTTACACCCTCGTGGCAGTCCAGTTCCCCTCAGTAAATTATCAGTCGTCTGATACGCTTACGGTGACTGTGAGTAACGATCAGAGCCAAACCGTTGATTTCCAGCTAAATGCTTTCGAGAGTACGGTTCATGGAAGTATCAAAAAAATGGATGGCACACCTGTTGCGGGAATTATGGTCTTTGCGCTTAGTACGGATCCGTCAAGTCCATTCGGCAGTTTCGCAACGTCTGATGCACAGGGAAATTACCAAATCGGCGTTTCACCGGGGCAGGTAATCGTCTCTCCCTCGCCTATGTTCAATATGCAAAACGAATATTGGCCTTCAGATCATTATATTGACCCCGAGGCAGATACTTTGATGGTGGTCAGCGGTCAGAATTATACGGCAGATTTTGTTTTCAAACCTTACCACTCATTTATCACAGGAAAATGTACAGTGGACGGCGAACCACTGCCGGATGTACAGATTACCGGTATGGCAATGGATATGACAACTTTTCAATTTCGCATGTACATGACAATCACGGATGCAAACGGAGAATTTAGTCTGGGTGTATTCCCCGGCACGATTAGTACTCTTGTTGCCTACAAAGAAGGATTTGAAGTGACTTCACCAATGACAGGCAGCTACATGCAGATCAATGTCGCTCCCAATCAAACGGTGACCGGTAAAGATTTTCAGTTTCAGGCAGCGGGCGGCGTAACAGGTATTGCTGGAACAGTGACCTATTCGGACGGCTCCGGTGCCGGTAATGTGTATGTCGTTGCTGAAAATTATTTTGAAGAATCTCCCGAGGGATTTCTCATCACTTACACGGACGGCAGCGGAAATTATAGTTTTGAAAATATTCTGGAAGGTGACTATCACATGGGCGTCTATCTCTCCGGTTATTCATCAGATCCGGCGCAGAGAGAATTTTATCTGTCTGTCGGCGTGAATATCACAGGACAGGATTTTGTTCTTTCTCCGGGAACTGGTGTGGCGATGAAGGATAAACCTTTTCAGCCCACAACGATTCATTTATTCCAGAATTTCCCCAATCCGTTTAATCCGACAACGGAGATTCGCTTTGAATTGCCGCAGCCGGAGAATGTAACTTTGTCAATTTTTAATGCATCAGGACAGTTGGTAAAAGTGTTGCAAAATGGCAGAGTGAATGCCGGCAGCCATGTGATTGAATGGGACGGCACAGACCAGTTTGGCAAAAAAGTTGTCAGCGGCATTTATTTCTATCAGTTGAAGACGGATAACTTGCAGCAGGTGAAACGCATGATCCTGACGAAGTAATTCCACAAAATAAAGATGTTAAAAAAGTGGCGCTGATTTAATTCGACGCCACTTTTTTTTATTTATTTTTTTTCTTCTCGTCGATTGTCAAATAGGTGTAAGCATTAAATGAATTAATGGTATGATTTGCAGCTTCGGATACATTGATGAGCTTGATATCCCCGTTGCGGGAGCGAACTTTTGCTGTCGCTTCGATGATAGTCGCGATGAAATGATAGTTCGGCTCGCTGATTCCTTTCATGTCAAGAATAATTTTGTACAGCTTGTTTTTGAAACATTTGCCAAAAGCCGCAGCCAAATAAGTGTGCGCGATGTCCGACGGCGGATCTTCGCTGAACATAATTTTGATAATATCGTTTTTCTCACCGATGCGGCGAAGCACTATTTTGTGTTTTTCTGCCATGTTTTTCCTTTTGAAATTAGCCCATGGATTAAATGAGCCGATCAATAAAAAATGCAATCGTCAACAGCAATCCGGTGAAAAGATGGTTCATTATTGTGCTCGCATTTGCCGGAACTAATTTGGCGCTGTCATTATAATTTACCTGCGCCACTTTTATTGCTTTCAAAGCCAGCGGCAGCGTTAACAGTGAAATCAGAGTGATCGGCGGAAGCAGCTCAGTCACGACTCCGACTACAATTGTCAAATATGTGAGCAGCATGAGCAAAACAAATCCTTTCACAGCTTTTTCTTTCCCCATGCGCACGACCAGATGCAGCTTGCCTGCAGCATAGTCTGCTTTTGCATCAGGAAATTCATTGATGTACAAGACCGCCGAGATGAGCAATGCTACGGGTAAAGAGGCGATGATTGGCAGCCAGGAGAAGCTTTGGGTTTGTACGTAAAAAGCGCCGAATGTCATCAGTACGCCAAAATTCAGCCCAATGATAAGCTCGCCTATTCCGCGACCGACAAGATTTACCCGCGGTTCCACATAAAAGACAGAGGAAAATACGCCGATGGCTCCCAACGCCAAAATAACCCAGCCCAATTGATAGGCAAGATAAAGTCCAATGACGCTGCCGATGAATAGACAAATCAATGCCTCAATTAATACTTCTTTGGGAGTCATTAGTCCATTTTGAATCATGCGGCTGCCGCCTGTGAATGGTCTGATAAATTCCTGATTGATTTCATCATTTTCTGTCAAGTGATCAAAATAGTCATTAATCAAATTTGCACCCGCGTGCAAAAGAACTCCGGCAATGAGAGTAAGCGCAAAATAAAACCAATTTATTGAAACATTGTGATAGTAAGCGATAGATGTTCCCAATAAAATCGGTACAATAGAAGCAGTGAAAAATGGTGCACGAACAGCCATGAGATAGTTTTTTACTTTGCTCATATTTCTCCTCATTTTTTTCAGTGAACAGGATATTTTTGTCGATTATTGTGTTACTATTCAGCCGCCGAGACACAGAGGGCACAGAGATGATTATTTTTTAATAGTTTCCATTAAAAGAAGTGATAATTCTCACTAATTTACTAAACTAAAGATAGTCCAAAGAGATTTATAGTATATTCCTAAAGCATTTTGATAATAAACATATTTAGTCGACAGCTTTTATCAATGTTTCTTAATGATAAGCTTATACACACATTACTCAATTCAACCGTTTGCTATTTATATGGTTGAATTTTAAACATGACAGAGTAAACTTTATCGAGCGATTAGTAGATTGATTTTATTGTTTCCTCCTCTGTGAGCTCTGCGCCTCTGTGGCAAATATTTTGCTAAATGAATAGT
>NATN01000162.1 GCA_002085355.1 Candidatus Zhuqueibacterota bacterium 4484_87
TCCAAAATTTGGTTTATGCTATTATTTTGTGAAAAACCCACAGCAATATTAACGATTGCACGTGTAGTTTGTTTCACAGAAGAACTCGCATAGATTATAGGTATTTCCTTTTTTTAACAAAATTTTTTTAATTTTTTATTTTAATATTGACATTATCAATTATCTTTTTTATAATATAAACTAAAATAATTTCTTATTTTGAAAAGCAAAAACAGTTTCCCTTATATTCGGAGTATCGTTTTGGGAGCTCGTTTTTTAACAATTCAGGACTGTGCATGAAAAGAAGCAAGCCAAATAGAATTAAAATAAGCCGGGAGACAGCATTCGCAACGGTGCTGGGTGTTTTTATTGCGATCATTATTTTTACATTATGGCTATTAGCAAGAAACTCCGAAAATAACCGCATTCGCGCTATGACAATTGTTACAACAGAACAGATGAAAAGCCGACTGGAATCGTGGGTAAACGCCAGAATATCAGTTATACAACATTTGGGCGGGAAATGGTATTTTGAATACCGGGACAAACCGGAAAAATTTGCCATAGATGTTAAAAAATTTATCGACCTTTATC
The DNA here is from genome assembly GCA_002085355.1 of Candidatus Zhuqueibacterota bacterium 4484_87. Taxonomy (GTDB): domain Bacteria; phylum Zhuqueibacterota; class Zhuqueibacteria; order Thermofontimicrobiales; family Thermofontimicrobiaceae; genus 4484-87. The sequence goes on from NATN01000162.1 coordinate 574, forward strand.
CCGGCTTTCGGGCTATCAACTGGGTTGATGAAAATTTCATAATTCGGCGTATTGTCCCGGTCAAAGGAAATGAAGCAGCCCTCAACAAAAATCTTCTCCGGCATCCAAGCCCTGGCTTCGCCGCCGCCATACAAAAAGCGGCGCTAACAAAAAAACTCACCCGCACCCCGGCAGCGGAATTACTGCAAGGCGGGGTCGGTTTTGCCACCTATTTTCCTATTTATAATTCAGAAAACAAGCTGGTAGGATTCATCAACGGCGTTTTTATGATTGATAATCTCGTCAATCGCTGTTTCAATGAAAAATCCCTGCGCGGAAAATTTTGCTTTTTCATTTATGAACATGACGGTCGGCTCATTTACAGCCATCCGCCAGATGCAGAAAAAATTGAAGATAAATTTCGGGAAGAAATTTCGCTGAGTATAGCAGACAAAAACTGGAAACTGGTGGTTTCACCATCAACCAGTATCCTCAATCCAGGTTACTACCGGGCGAATTTTGTTATTCTCTTCTGGGGATTCCTTTTTGCGTTTATTACCGGCTATATTCTCCAATTTGCTCTCAAAAGCAGACGAAATATTAAGAAAAGCGAAACCCGCTTTCAGGCTTTTATGACGCATCTCCCTGCCGGCGTTTTTATCAAGAATAGGGACGGCTACTTTACTTTTGCAAATCAATTTTTAATCAACAATTTTGGTGCTGACCGATGGCTCAATAAGCCACCGGAATCACTGAAAAATGACTCTTTCGCTGCCCCCTTTTTATACAAATCCACCTCCGCTGATGGTTTTGAGACAATTGAGGAAGAAATTACTCTCCCCGACAAGGGTGGTACTGAGCACATTTATCACGTCATGCAATTTCCCATTCAGTTGGATGAGACCACTTCTATCACCGGCGGAATTGTCTGGGATGTGACGCAACGAAGCATAGCAGAGATGGAATTGCAGCACTCTATTAAGGAAAAAGAGCTGCTGTTGAAAGAAATTCATCATCGGGTGAAAAACAACCTGCAGGTAATCATGAGCCTACTTTATCTGCAGGCGGAACGGCTGACAGATTCGAAGACGGCTGAAATTTTTCAGCTCAATCGCAATCGGATTCGTTCTATGGCTCTGGTACACGAGCGGTTGTATAAATCAAAAAATTTCGCCAGAATTGATTTTCGCGAATACATAAAAACAATCCTCCATGAACTGGTGAGTAGCTATTCCCAGACGACACAAATCATCCCCCACGTGCAAGCTGACGAAATTTATGTGGAAATTGACCGCGGCATTTCGCTCGGATTGCTATTGAATGAAATCGTAACGAATGCTCTCAAGCATGCCTTTCAAAATCAAAATAAAGGGAATTTGTACGTCACTGCTATTTTGGACGATGAGGAAAACAACGTGACTCTCTCAATAAGGGATGATGGCGTGGGCTTACCGGACAATATCGACGTCAACAAAACTGACTCGCTGGGTTTTTCCCTCATTCATACTTTGATTGATCAAATTCAGGGAACATTGAAGATCAAACGAGAACAGGGGACAGAATTTCTCATCACTTTTGCCATTGATTAGCACATCACCGATAGGTGCAACTTTCTATTGATTCTTTCAAAAGATAAAAAAGAAACAGTTTATAAACCCGGCTTCTTTGAGAAGCCGGGTTCAGTCCAGTCTATTGCTCAAAGAATTCCTTGCGGGTCTCCAACTTGCAAATAAAATCCCCAATCAACATCAATTTGATTGAGCTGGATGAAAATATTATTTTCACCCTGATGAAAACTGACGGGAATAATTTCATCACATGGTCTTGCGTTACGTTTTTGAGCGTGGCTAAAAACTTTTTTTCCGTTGACCCACACGATAGCCCCGTCATCGCTTCCAAAAAAGAGCAACGCTTTGCCTTCTTGTTTTGCAGTGATCGTCGTTCGGGCAAATGAAGTGACTTTTCTTTGCTCGCCAAAAATGTCCACAAAATTGACAAAGCCCCATTTGCTTGCTTGCGCTGTCTTCCACTCCAAATGTGCAGATGTGACTCTTGATTGAATCTGCTCAAAAGTCTCGGTTAAATCTTTAATTTCAAGATATGGCAAAGGCCCGGCGACCTGCCACTGAGAAATAACTTTCCCCGGAAAATCCATATTGAAAACAAAACGGGAAATCAGGGAGCTCGCCAGATCGATTCTTTCAGGGGCAAATTTTTCCGCCAATTCCAGCCACTCCGGGAATTTGGAGTAATCACCTTTAATGAAATAAAAAGGATAGAGTTGATAACGAAATTCGGGCTGTTGGTGTTTGCGCAAGAATTTATCAATAGGCGCCAAATCGGCTTCTCGCTTGTTTTTCAGAATAATTGTGGATAATTTTTTTACTGCTTCATTAAAATGACTCCCGTTGGGATAAAAATCGAGAAATTGCAGGACATCATCAGCTTTCTTTTCATCAGCAACCTGAATACGCAAAAATTGGGCATCCTCCAATCTCACTTTAATGTCTTTATTAGAAAACTTCTCTCTGCTCCCAGCCGTTGAATCAGCGTCTATATGAATGACAAGTTCTGGCGACGGAGAGGTTTTATCTTCAGGGACCGACGCCTTCATCGAAATGACCAGTGGTTGAGCCGGATCCAACTGAAACATTATTTTCCCTGAGGATGAAAACGTCCAGTTTCCCTCATTTTTCCATTGGTAATATCCAATGGTGGGAAATTTGAATTCCGTGGGAATGACAATGTTGGTATCAAAAATATATTTCCCCGCTTCAAGGATCTCAGGCTTCACCGAACTCAAAGCCGCTTTTGTTTTTGCTGCAAGTTGCACTGCACTCCATTCAATAAAATCTTTGGTCGCAAAAGAATTTTCTCGGACATATTCAAACTGATCAATTACCTTGCCATCAATGGAAATTGCCTTTGCAACGATTTTCTCTTTTGTCACGTCGAGAATCATAAAGTGATGCTTTTTTTGCACGACATCTATAAATTCGGTTTTTCTGTAATCATACAGCGGCGCTCCTCCGCCGGCGCTGACAACCTGAATGAATGCACGATTTTTTTCTCCCCGTTTGCCAATGGGAAAAGTTCGCAAATAGTAATGGTCATGCCCGGTGACGACAAGCTGGACATCATTTTCAATGAATAGCGGTGACCAATAATAACGAATATCGTAAATGGGTCTTTTCGGATGTGCATGATACAACGGGTGGTGAAATATTGCAATACGCCAGGGTCGGTCCTGACTCTTCTTTAAATCTTTAACCAGCCATTTGTATTGATCAGAGTTCGGGCTGCCATCTTCCACTGAATTTAACCCAATGATATGAACTGATCCATAATCAGCAGACCAGTAAGGCATTCCCTGGTGAATTGTGAAATGCTGATAGTAATATCCCGCACGGCGCTCGTGATTTCCCAGAGCCGTATAAATAGGAATATGACTGATCAAATTTTCTGCTGGATCGAAAAATTGTGGTTTCCACTGCTCAATGTGATCTCCGGCAGCTACTAAATCACCGGAATGAAAAATGATATCCGGTTTGTATTTTTCAATCTGCTTGCAAAGATGATGAAAAACCTCTGGATTGCTGCGACTGTCGCCGACTACACAGATGCGCAAAGGAGTTGCATCATTGTCAGGCGCAGTTTTGAAATTATAAATTTCTGTACTGTCGCCAGCCCAAAAGCAGCGATAAAAATAGACTGTGTTTGGTTCCAATCCCGACACGCGAATGTGGTGAAATGTCCCTGTTGAATCCTCATGCAAAGTGTCGGACAGGGATTCCGCGGTCAAACCATAAATCACTTTTCCTGCTACTGAATTTTCTGTCTCCCAAAGAATAGAAATTCCGTCCGGCGTCGGACGTTGCAAATAAGGCCCAAATTTCAATGAATCTCCAAATGTGTCACAAGAAAAAAGCATCAACAAGATGGGTAATAGTGCGATAATTTTTTTCATAACTCTCTCCGATAGAAATATTTGAAATGAAATTCTTACAATTAAAAAAAACGCCTTGAATTTAAACAACAAGGCGCTTTGTTTAGTTCCTCTTTCTCAATGTAACGTACGCCCCACATTCAAGGTGGAGTACACGTGTGTTTTATTTTACCACTGAGGCAACTTAAATTGATCAGGCCGCAATTGTATCACATCGCGCAACCATTGCTCCGGATAACCAACGCTTTGGATTCTTCCTTTTTCATCCTTCACATAGCCATCATTGTATTTTGTAATCAGCGCTTCCCCCAATTCACGCCACTGCTTGACCACATTTTCGCCGTTACTCACGCAGTAATTTGTCAAATAATCCGCCACTAAATCGGGATTAGATTCGTAAAGCGCTGCTGCTGTTTTTTCTATGACTGGCTGTAATTTGAATTCATTGCCTTCGAGTTTCCTTTGCACTTTTTGAATGTCTTTGACCATATAACTGTATTTCAAATTAGCAAAATTAGCTACAAAATTGAATACCCACCATGCTGAATCCCAGGAAAATTTTCTGATGTCGCCTCTGGCAAAGGGCTGCGGAATATTTTTTATGCCGCAGTACAAAGGAATGTAACATGTCGTATAAGTATCGTCCATGCCATACCAGAGCACGCCGCCAATGGGATTTGGAAAATGATCCCTCGATTGAGAAACAAAAGAAAAACCGGTCTGCTGCGTGGAAATGGGTCTCTCCCAGCAATATTTGACACTGTCCACTTCCCAGTCAATTGGACGCCAGCGATTGGGACAGCCAAAAGGCCCGGCGTCCACGCCTTTGGTCATGTCAAAATCCGTCCCTTCGTAATGATCGCGCATCAGCGACATCACATCGGCTGTAGTTAGTTTCTGATCCGCCTTCACCCATAACGGATAAGATGAAGCTCCCTTGACCCCGCGGTGGAAATCAGGCGATAAATTCAGTGACGGCGCCACGCGGCGGAGAATGCTCCACACACGAGTAGCGCAGTAACGCAAACTTTCCGGATCCGGCGGACAGTACGCCAGATTGAAACGAAACGGCTCGCCCGATTTGGGATTGTAATAGCCTTTTTTCACTGCAAAAGAGATCACATTTTTCGAATACAGGCAATTTTCAGGATCATCCAGCGGGAATTCTCCGATTCGAGACAGATTTGCATGACAACTCACATAGCCGTCCGGAATGCGTCTCGCTACCCAAATAGCGCCTTTTCCGCCGGGACCAGGGCCTATCATCTCCAAAATCCACGCCTCATTCGGGTCGCCGATGGAAAAAGCCTCTGCTGTGCTGGCGTAACCATATTTATCAACTAAATCAGTAATCACCTTTATCGCCTCGCGCGCTGTTTTCGCCCGCTGTAGTGCCAGATTCATCAATGTCCAGTAATGCAAAGCACCGTCCGGATTGCGCAATTCCTCTCTGCCGGTAGTCGTCGTTTCGCCAATGCTCAACTGATACTCATTAATCAACCCAACTACGGCGTAAGTGTGCGGCACTTGCGGAATTTTGACAACCTCCCCGCCGCGACGGCGAATTTCAACAAATTCATCTTTCGCATGATCCGCTGCTGGCGTATATCGTAAATGCGGTAAAAATTCACCATCACAAGAGTAAGTAATAATGACCGAACTATCTACGGTTGCGCCTTTGGTGACCAAAATATTAGTGCAGGAAATAGATTGGCTAATCCAAATGGATGAGAACAATAGCAAAAAAACAAAAATACGCATTTTTGAATTCATCTGTCACTCCATTAATATTGTTGGTAGGGAATGTGTTGTCTTTAAATTAAAAAAAAAGAGGATAATGTCAAGGGGAAAATGGGTTCTGAGCGAAAAATTAAAGGAAGGAATTTTCAGAAATTGGATTCCAGACAATCTGATATTGATATCAGTTATCATCAAAAAG
>NATN01000163.1 GCA_002085355.1 Candidatus Zhuqueibacterota bacterium 4484_87
GCGCCATGAGCAAAAGCGTCCAGCGATTGCTGGCTCTGCGCGATGACATCACCCAACAGAAAAAACGGATTGCTGCAGGTGACTCCATCGCCGCTGCCATGGATAGCGTGACCATCGATCAGGAACGTGAAGAATACACCATCGGTTACATCGACAGCATGTTTTCCGATACAACTCATTTTGACATGGATAGTCTAAAAATTTACGACGACAGTTCGCGCACAATTTTAACGGACTCCATTCGCATCGCATTTCAGGACGAGGAAAATATTGAGTTAAGAAAACGCATTCTCAAACAAATTGAAATTGCCCAACGCCGCAACAAAAATAGATTCAATAAATTTGACAACTTTGATGAGCAGGAAAGACTAAGACGCGAGGAAGAAGAGAGGAAGAAGCAGCAAAAGGTTGTCCTGAAAACAGGCGAGCTGGGCACGCCTCATGAGGAGTTGATCAAAGACAAACTCTTATTGGCGGAAATTTACCTGTTTGAATTCAATCAACCGGATTCGGCACTGAAAGAATATCTTGACATATTACAAATTGATACTTCAAAAACCGTCATCCCTAAAGTGCTCTATTCCATCGGGTACATTGCTGAAAATTTCAAACAGGATACTGTGTTGGCTGACTCCATGTTCAAACGACTCATCGACGAATTTCCTGATGATGAATTTGCGCAAGCAGCGAGAAAACAAGCAAAAACAATCAGTTTTCCCGATCCGGAATTGCAAATCAAACAGAAATATTTATCAGCGGAAAAAGCCTATGTTGATGATCGAAAAATAGATGTAGCTTTGAACACATTTTCCACTATTCAGGAAGAATACCCCACATCAGAATTCGCGCCAAAATCGCTTTTCGCCATGGGATGGATTTATGAGAATGATTTAAAAAATCCGGACAAAGCGTTTGAAGCTTACCAGGCTTTGCTGGAAAAATATCCGCATTCGGTCTATGCCAAACAGGTGCAGAAAAAAGTAGCTGCTGTAAAAAAAGCGAATAAATCAGGAAAGGAAAACACAGCAGTCGAAAAAGTCGCTGTTGAACAGCCTGTGAAAAAAACAGAAACCGCGGCAAAAGCAAGTGAAAATTGGGGAGACGAAACAGATATTGCTTCAATGACCAAAGAAGAATACCGAAGATATTTGTTGCTGGAAATGCAAAAAAATGATCCACGAAGAAAAACACCGAAGAGGTGGTAAGAAAGGATATGTGAATGCGCGCTAATACAGACACCACAATTCGACTGGCAACTGGCAAAATTTTAGCGGCATTCTCTGTTACTGAAGACATCAAAAAAATTCGCATTTCCCACCGCCAGACTGCTGAATGCGCGCTACCCGGACAATTTATCAATATTAAAACCTCTGATTCGCTCTTTCCGCTGTTGCGCAGGCCCTTCAGCATCAATCGCACAAATCCGGCGCAGGGCTGGTTTGAGATTTTATTTCGCGTGGTCGGTGCAGGAACAAATGCGCTGGCACAGTTGAAGATCGATTCCGACATTGATTTTGTTGGTCCTTTGGGCAATTCATTTTCTCTGCCCGATAAAAGTCAGAATTCTGTGCTCGTCGCTGGCGGACTGGGGATCGCGCCGCTGGAATTTTTGGCGCAAAAACTAACCGAGGAAAAATTGTCTGCGCATCTTTTCTGGGGCAACCAATCCAGTGAAGCGTTCAGCTATCAGAAGCAATTTTCGCGTCTGAACCTGAAGACTTTTTTTGCTACCGATGACGGCAGCCTCGGTTTCCGTGGCAATGTTGTGACTTTGCTGGAACGGGAACTCGCGGCTCTGAAAGACGAAAATATCTGCATTTATGCTTGCGGGCCCAACCCAATGCTGCGCGCGTTGCAAAATTTTGCCGCAGCGAAAAATTTAACCTGTCAGGTTTCTCTGGAAACAATGATGGCATGTGGTTTCGGCGCTTGCATGGGCTGTAATGTTGAAAAAGCTGACGGCAGTGGTTATTTTTATGTTTGTCAGGACGGTCCGGTTTTCGATATAAAGGAAATCCGTATTTATGGCTAATTTACAGGTTTCTCTGGGAAAAATTCAATTTTCCAATCCCATTCTCACAGCTTCGGGAACTTTTGGCACCGGAGAAGAATTCTCGCCATTTCTCGACCTGAATCATCTTGGCGGGATTGTGACCAAAGCAGTCACTCGTGAGCCGAGGGCAGGAAATCCGCATCCGCGTATCGCAGAGACGTCTGCCGGAATGCTCAATTCCATCGGACTTGCCAATGTTGGCGTGGATCGATTTATTGCGGAAAAATTGCCTTTTTTGAAAGGGCTCAAATGTCGCGTCATCGTAAATGTCGCTGGAAAAACGATTGACGAATTTGCCGAAGTCATTCGCCGCATTGAATCAGCCGGTGGCATGGATGGCTACGAAATCAATGTATCTTGTCCCAATGTAAAAGAAGGCGGCATGGCATTTGGGACCAATCCCGATGTCACAGCCGAAATCACAAAAAAAGCACGGCAGGTGACGGATAAATTTCTCACCGTCAAGTTGACGCCCAATGTAACATCTATTACCGAAATTGCCATCGCGGCAGAAAACAACGGAGCCGATGCATTGACGGTGATCAACACGTTGGTCGGGATGGCAGTCGATATCCGATCGAGAAAGCCAAAATTGGCGACAATTACCGGGGGGCTCTCTGGACCTGCGATCAAACCCGTAGCGCTGGCAAAAGTATTTCAGGTAGCCGGTGCAGTGAAAATTCCGGTTATTGCCTCCGGCGGTATTATGAACGTAAAAGATGTCATTGAATTTTTGATAACAGGAGCCTCCGCAGTGCAAATCGGCACTGCCAATTTTGTCAATCCTAAAATAAGCGAAAAATTAGTGGATGATTTGGATTCTTACTGCGAGGAGCATCAAATCAATTCCATAGAAGAAATTATTGGAACATTAAAATTGAATGATTGAACTATGATTTTGAGAAAAATTATTTTCAGGTTTTTTATTTTGACTTTGTTAATTTTTATTTTTGCCTGCGCAAATCCAATGGCAAAAAAATCTGTGGACAAACAAATGGAAGCAGGCATCATTTTTTTGGACCAGGATACCTCTGTACCCAAAAAGAAAAAGCGAATGCCCGAAGGGGCAACAGTCAACGGCGAGGAAGCTATTTCCCGAGCACAGACACAGGGAATCATTTTTCTTGATTTTGACGATCAGGTCAATGAGCTTTCCGGAATGCCGTTAGCCATCAGACAAACTGTACAGCGCGGAAAAGCATCTTATTACGGGGATTCTTTCAAAGGAAAGAGAACAGCCAGCGGAGAAATTTACAACCCAAGAAAACTTACAGCAGCGCACCGCACTTTGCCCTTTGGGACGCGCGTTCGGGTAACCAATCTTTTCAACGACAAAAGCGTGATCGTGCGCATCAATGATCGCGGGCCATTCATAAAATCGAGAATTATCGACCTCTCCCGCGCTGCAGCAGAGAAACTGGACATGATTGACAACGGCGTCATTGAAGTGCTTATCGAAATCATTGAATAAAAAACAATATTCACTTTTTTGCTGATTAATTAAAGGAGACTTTTTTTGGATTGGAAAAAATTAGGTTCACGCGTACTGGTGGCGATTTTCGGCGCGCCGCTGATTATCTTTCTCTTGCTTCACGGCAAACTGCCCTTTGTGTTTTTGATATTATTTATCAATCTTGTGGCTCAGTATGAATTTTATCAGCTCACGGAACATAAGAAGATGTTACCTCTGAAAATTTGGGGGTTGCTAATCACAGTCTTTGTCACTTTTTCTTTTTATTACTATGGATTGAAATGGCTCTGGCTTATTTTGCTAATTGCTTTTTATGGTATTCTTTTAACTGAGCTATTTCGCAACAACGAATCCGCTACGATGAACGTCTCCGCCTCGGTGTGGGGCATTATTTATCCGGCTGTCTTCTTTGGCTTTATGATTTTAATTCGGGAACTTCCCAACGAATTGGGTATTGACTACATTGCTGGCGGAAAATGGCTGCTACTGATGCTTGTCACTATCTGGATCTGCGATACAGCGGCCTATTTCATCGGCAAAGCAATCGGCAAACACAAACTGTTTTACCGCGTCAGTCCTAACAAAACCATCGAGGGAGCTGTTGCCGGTGTCGTCTTTTCTTTCATTACAGCATATATTTTTCACTTAACTTACATTCGCACACTTACGTTAGCGCAATGTTTGACGATCGCGCTTATTGTGGCTATTTTCGCGCAAATAGGCGATCTGGTGGAATCATTGTTCAAACGCGACGCCAAGGTCAAAGATTCTTCAAACTTATTGCCGGGACACGGCGGTATGCTGGATCGTTTTGACGCGCCGTTGTTTGTCGCACCGCTTGTTTATCTGTATTTGAAATTCTTTGTTTTTTGAATTAATTCGGAAAGGCATCACAAAATATAATTCGAAAAGATCAAACAATTCCGTGCCGAAGAGTTTGCTGATAAGCTAAAATCTTATCATTTTAAAAAGCAACTGATGTCTGTCTGTTTCCGTTATCATTGAACTATCATTTATCTCATTTTTAAATATTGAAGTATTTTAACTTGACATTTAGTTTTTTTATAATTAAATTAACAACACGAATAAAAAAAACTTTCATTAAAATAAAGGAGACAGAAAGATGGGATTCTGGGATGATTTAACAAGCATGTTTAAGCGGGGTGTGTCCACTGTCGCTAAAAAGACTGATGAGTACACCAAAATTGGGAAACTCAAAGTTGATATTATCGGGATCAAAAGGGAAATTGACAAACAGTTCACCATGCTTGGCGGAAAAGTGTATCAATTAATCGTCGAAGAAAACAATACGAAAATCGCCTCCAACGATGAAGTAAAACAGATCATTGACGAGGTCAAAGATCTGAACGAAAAATTGAATCAGAAAAAAGAAGAATTGGAACAAGTGAGGCTCGAATACGGCGAAGAAGTGACTGATGCGGAAGTTGTTGTTGAAGATTCAGATGAGCCTGCCAAAGGGGAAGATCAACCTCAGGGCTAATGACAAAACGTTCCCGCCCATCTTTTGCAATATCACTTTGATTCAGGAACATTAAGAACGCTCTGCCTTTTTGGTGGAGCGTTTTTCATAAGGGAATTTTATGATCCGTTTATTCTCGCGCGTCTGGATTTTTATAATTTTTCTCTCATGCGCCAATAAACAGCAAACGACTCCGGCGCTGATAAAAAAAACTGACACGGAAATTTTAAAAGTAGAAAGTTCACTGAAGCGTCAGCAGCTTCAGCAGACACCGGTGATAAATTCCGTCTCTGTCGTCGCAGTCGGCGATATCATGCTTGGCAATCACACAACGCAATACATTCGCAACCACGGCGCTGAATATCCGTTCTCTGCAACAAGCTCAATCTTGCGCAGCGGGGACATCACGATGGGCAATTTAGAGGGACCTTTTGTAACTTCCGGTACGCCATTTGATAAAAAATTCACTTTCAAGGTGCCGCCTGACTTGGCCTCCAGTCTCCCTTTTGCCGGATTCGACGTGATGACCCTGGCGAACAATCACATTCTCGACTATGGCATAGACGGATTGACTGAGACGATTGCTGTTCTCGATTCATTGAACATTGCCCATTGCGGCGCTGGTTTGGACGAGCACGCTGCTTCCGAACCGGCTATTTTGGAACGAAACGGGTTAAGGATTGCTGTCTTCGGCTATTCTATGACTTTCCCTGATGAATTTTGGGCAACAAAAAAATCAGAAGGTACGTGTTTCCCCTACCAGCGCATTCTGGCGCGCACTATTCCGCATTACGACTCAACTTGCGACATCGTGGTGGCAAATTTTCACTGGGGACGAGAGTTAAAGAATGTGCCCCGGGATTATCAGAAACAGATGGCTCATAAAGCTATTGATTTAGGAGCAGATCTGATCATCGGTCATCATCCGCACGTTTTGCAGGGCATGGAAATTTATAAAAACAGGCTCATCGCTTACAGTCTGGGAAACTTCGCTTTTGCCTCTTACAGCAGGCGGGCAACCGAGAGCGTCATTCTCAAAGCTTATCTAACTAAAGACGGCTTACTTTTTGCGAGAGTCATTCCCATCAACGTTAATAATTATGAAATTGAATTTCAGCCGACGCCGTTAAGCGGCGAAAAAGCTAATCAGGTTATCAGCCACTTGAATGACTATTCCGCATCACTTGATTCGGGAATCGCATTTGACAATAGTGGTTTTGTCTGGGGAAATTTACTCACGTGCTTTGACTCAAGTGCGCTGATCGATTCTTCAAAATTTTCTGCAACGAAAGGTAAAACTTTTTTTAGAAAATAAAATCGAGGCGATATCCATGAAGATCGAGGATCGCAGCGGGATTGCTGAACATTATATTTTTCAGCTCTGGGAAAAGGGTTATTTTTCAACTCTCAACTTAATAACTGCCCGC
>NATN01000164.1 GCA_002085355.1 Candidatus Zhuqueibacterota bacterium 4484_87
GAGGTCGTTCAATGACGAATCCGGTTGGCGTGGTGGAACAGCTTCCTTTCTCATCTTTATTTTCCACGTGCCAGCGCGCGCCAAATTGAGACGGTTCAAATTTTTTGACCAATTTATCGATGACTATCAACGCCGGGACATCGTGAAAAACCAGCACAGTCCGGGTCACAGATTTGACATCCCGATCGTTCAACTGGTAAGCCTGCGTGGCGTCACTCGCCCAGAAATCAAATCCCTGACGTCGCCCCCAACGAACTAATTTTGCGTTTGCGATGTAGGCATTGGTACCTTCTTCGCCATTGTGATAGGGATGACTTTTCCCGTCAATCAGCACCGTGTTGTGTGACTCGGCCCGACGGAGCAACCAACCGGGATTATTGGGATCATAAGTTGGATGTTTGTGATCCGCCAGCAAAATTTCACCGTACGCTTTCAAAATAATAGAATTTCGATCGGCGTGCTCGTGATTAGTTGCCTTTCCGCTGCGCATGGCAACAACTAAATCGTCAACGCCGTAGCCGGTGCGCGTCGTGATCCAGTCTAAATCTAATTTTCGGAACAGCTTCTTTTCTACTGGCGCCTCAGCTTTCACGGTTGGATCGTAATAAATCAAAGAAAATAAATCGTGTTTCGTGGCAAAATTTTCTCCCATGTACTGCGCCAGTCCATCGCGGGAATTGCGCGCAATCCAGAACGCAACCGATGAGTCGAAATTGTTGCCTGAATCTCCGAAATTCACGCTGCCGTACGGCTCGAGATCGTGCGGCATGTAAAGCGCTAGGGCGTAATCAATCATACCTGTAAAATTTCCCCGGTCAAATAAGTTGAGTCCCTCTTTTCTTTGAAACGCCTCCACGAGGTAGATCAAATATCCCATAGCATAATTGCAATAAGAAACGCCCTCGTCGTAGCTGCCATCTTGTGTGTAAAGTTTAAGAAATCGATCGTAACTGTCCAGCACCATTTCACGCCAGATATCGACACGTGGATCTTTGTCTTGCAATGTAAAAAGTGCGAGAGTAAGTCCTCCGGAAATTATGGAACGAAAATTATTATGGGACAAAATCACAGGCCAGCGATCCATATCCGGAATTGCATAAGGATAAGGATAATCATGATCAAAATCCCACTTTCCGGCAGTATGTGGATTCTGAAATCGATACAAAGATCGGTAAAGCGGAACACATCCCTTTTCTGCAATTTGCCGCAATATCTCTTCCCGCTCTTTTTTGGTCAACAAGTCATAGCACCAGTCATAACTCAGACTCATCCATGCTGTGAGCCGTCCGCCCATGAGAAAGCCAATAGTCCGTTCATTATCTTCAAGAAAATAATCCCATCGTCTCAACTTCAGGGTTTCCAACATCCCCTTTTTTGCATTTTCGCCGCGCTTTTTATCGCCAGTAATAGCATAGATGAATGCTTCGCGCATGAAATTTTTATCTTTGGAAAAATCCTTTTTCAATTCCTCCTGCCAAAATTCTCTGAACAAAGGGCGCTCTGTATTTTCCAAAATCTGCGGAATGTCAGCGCGGGAAAATAATAAATTCAAAGGAAACTCTTTCTCAGAAGAATTGGCATCAGCAGGGCTGAACATTCCTATGAGAAAACAAATCAAAACAAAGGTCAAAAATATTTTCGCTCTCATTCGTTTCTCCTCAAGTTCACAATTAGAAACTTCAATTTTAATCCCGGAACCGGTCAGAATATTCGCGATAACTACTGACCGGTTCCTTAATGGGAAAGGGACATGAAACAATAACGATTAACCTTAGCCCTTCAAAGGTTTGGAACCTTTGAAGGGTTACGATTTTTATTTCAACAAAACCCGATCAAGAATTTTTCTCATATTTTTCCCCAGGATCAGTCTTTTCTCCTCCTCGGAAATATCCGCATAAACAACCCAGCCGAACTGCGGAATCGGATCGCGCATGGCAGAATCAGACCCGTAAATCACCCGGCTTGCTCCAACTTGATCGACCATGTATTCAATAATACCATTAGTCACGGCAGTAAAAGTAATTTCAAGAAATATATTTTTGAACTTTTTCGCCAGTCGAATGTGCTTTTTTGCACGTTCATAAGACATTCCCGAATGCGCAAGCAAAAATGAAATTTCAGGGAAACGTCTTGCCAAATCATCCATTTCATGCTCAAAGTTATCGGAATAATGCATCAGAGAAAAAAGTCGATTTCGGTTCGCGTACTCGTACCACTTGTTATAGACCAGATCGTTGTAGGGTATATGATTTCGCGGAAAGTATGGTTTCAGGCCTTGCATGCCCCACTGCTCGTAGCATTTTTTCAGTTCAGCTTCCCAGTCGCGAACGTAACGAGGATCAAAAACCGCATAACCGATGAATTCATCGGGCAATTCCTGGATCGCATCGCGCGTATTCAGGTTTCCCAATTCCCAATCAGACCAGATGCCAATCCAGGGGCTGGAACAAGTGATATTCACTCCGATGCGTTTGTTCCGATCAACAATTCCAGCGGCATCAGATTCAGGCATGAAAGCAATTGCATTATCAAAATGGTCTTTGGGATAATGATGAGCGTGTGCGTCAATCACTTCCATGTCGTCAATAGGCTTGCCGTTTCGGGCTTTTTGTAAAATCTTGTCGCCTGTTAGATCGTCAGGATAGTCCTCGGGAATTTTCTCCAATTTTAGAATTCGGATTAGATTTTCCCCGGCAATTTTTTGCCGATCCTGTTCACTGATGTCAGCATAATTAATGAACGCCTTTGCTGCGCCTGGGCTTTTGAGCATCATCTGAGTGCCAAAGAGCAACTGGTCAGCGCCAACCTGTTCGACTAAAAATTCCACAATCCGATTCGCTTGATAATTGGAAAATTCCACAAACAAATTGGGAAATTCTTTCAAAATCGGCAGCAAGGTCCGAGTCGCCTCCCAGCGGACGCTGTGAAGAATGACCTTCAAATTCGGATAGTTCTGGCAAATCCAACCCACTTCATTCCACGAAATCTGAACAAAATCGGTATTAGCTTCGCCGTTGTCAATCATCAGCGGAATTTCTGCCTCCTCCAGCGCGCGGAACAAATTGCCCAGAGTCCTCTCGTCCAGAGGGTAGCGATGCAGACGCGGGAAAATTTTCACCGCCTTCACATTTTTATCTTTAATCTCTCGAATCAATTGCGCCGTCTTGGGCACATCGCCGCATTGATCGGGCAAAACAACCCACACTGGAATCAGCCGCGGATTTTCCTGACAGACACGAATTACTTCTTCATTTCCTACTGAAGGCTGCAACTCTTTTGCTAAATTTGAATAAATGAGCGCGCCATGAATTTGACAGCGTTCCATATCTTTGAGCATTCTCTCCACTGTCCAGGGATGATCCGGGTCTTTGTCCCACCATTTTCCGATAGAAGCATAGCTGTCAATAAATTTTATCTGACTCATTTTCCGTCCCTCACTTTGCTGAAATCGATATTCTTTTTCCGGTAATTTTTTTAGCCTCAAAGTCTCCAAGGCTCCAAGATTTTTTTGTGATTAACTTTGCAAATTTAATTTCTAACTGCAGAGTGCACTAATAAGGCGCAAAGCTCGCAGAGGAAAAACAACAATTTGAAATTATCCAAATAGTTCAAAAATCAATTTTAGCTTTGTGTCCTCTGTGCCTACTCCGCGATCTCTGTGGTTAATTCCCTCACTTTCCCTTCTTTAATTTAACAAAAATGACTTCAGTCGCCTGTCCATCAGTGACAGTAGTTCCTCTATCGCCATGAGTGTAAATCAACGATGGCAATCCGATAGCTTTTAGACTGTATGGTCTTTCCATGCTCGGCAACCAATTGGGAATATTCGCGTCCGGTTTTGAAATCGGAATTAATCGGAAACTTTCACCTCTGTCGCAAGAAGTCAGCAATACCACTTCCAATGATGGGTCTCCCCAGAAGGTCGTATCTCCCGAGTTTTGCACGTCACAAAGCAGATAAAAAACGCCATCTCTGTCAAAAGTAATCGTTGTATAGGTGATTTCTTTTTCCGGAAAATATTTTTGAATCTCCGGCAATAACGATTTTGCAACCCATTTTTCGCCGTCAAAACGCCAGAGCAGAGTCGTTCGCGGCGATTTTTCCAGATGCATCACCGGCACATACGGGGCGCCATCGCTGTCAACAATCACATTTCCCACGCGCATGTCCAGGCTGTCCCCTTTTTCGATGAAACAAGGCGATTCAATCGTAACCGGCAGAGATAATTTCTCACCTTTCACATTTTCCCAGGTGACGCCGCCATCCCGGGAACGCAAATAGCCAACGGATTTGCCCGCAGGAGGCACAACATCGTAAATATGAAACGCCACATGCAGCACGCCATCGGGCGAAATGAAAATCGGATTTCCGTATTGCGTGTAGCCGGTATCTGCGGGAGCCTTCACCAATTCAATTGCTTCACTCCAGACGCCATTTTCATCCCTGCGCTGATACATGAGCCGGCGCGGCATGGGTCCGCCGCGATAGGTCAGGTGCAATCGATCTTTTGCATCAACCACCAGACTGGGGTAGGTGCTGTAAATTCCCACAGAATCAATCGCAGTCCATTCGCTGATGTCATAAGGTTTTTTTGAACGGCGGTATTGAAATTTCCCGTGATGTGCGCCGTAAATGATATGAAAAATCCCCTTGCTATCCATCGCCAGCGCGGGCCCGCCATGATTGTCAACACCGGAGCCGACCAGCACGGTCTCGCTCCATTTTTTTGTTTTCAAATCATAATAAGTCATCTTCACGTCCGACAGCGAATCGAGCCAGGAAACGAAAATTTTGTCATCGGCTGTGATTATTTTGTTACTCATGATGTAAGCCGTTGCCCGTGTCGAACCGTGGGTGGAAATAATTTTGGAAAACTCAACTTCAACATTGTTATTTTTACCGCAGGAAAGAACCAGCAGAACAAGAAAAAAACTTAATTTCAAGAGCCAGGTTTTCATTTAATAAATCCTTTCCACAAATTCTATTTTTAAATTCAAAGATTGATGACTTTCGTGAGAAACAAATCTGACATTTGCTCCCGGCGGTTTTTGAATGCGAACGATCAAATTATCTTTTTCAACTTCCCAGGAAACAGCTAAAATTCCCTTTGGTGTGGTAATCGCTCCTTTGGCGTATTTCAATTTGCCAATATCCGGGCTTACGATGAATTCCTCTCCTCCAGGACGCACCTGTCTGATTCCCAAAATTATCCGTGGCAAAAAATAGAGCGGCGCTGAAGACCAGGCGTGCGCATGGCTGCGAGTTGGGAATCCCGCCGGATGAAATTCGCTGGACGGAAAAACTTCCCACACCGTTGTCGCGCCGCTGTCGATCATGGGAACGTAGCTTTCATAAATCGACTGAATTATTCGCTCTGAAAAGCCTATCTTTTCCAGCGTTTCATAAAAATACATCATGGCGAACGGAGAACCGACTTTCGCCATTTCTTTTTTCGGATGAAGCACATTGGCGATGGCCGCCTCGCGATTTTTTTCTTCGACAATGTCGTAGAGCAGAGACAAAAAACTCGTGTGCTGCGATGTCGACTCGCTCACTTCACCATCCTCGTGAATGCTATCCGGAAAAGACTGTTTTTCTTCATCCCAAAATTCATTGATGGCACGACGCAGCCGATCTCTTAAATTTTCCAGCAAAACAAGTCTGTCTTCATCTTGCAAAACCTGTGCACAGCGAATTGCCGCATTGATGGCGCCAACGAGTAACATGCTGTTGTGCAAAACCGTCTCATGCTGATCGTCAATTCCGGACCAGTCAAACATGTTCCACCACGGCGCACTGAAAAGCCCGTGTTCATCGAGATATTTTTCCGCGCCTTCAATATTTTTAATCACATCATTCCAAACTGATTTCAAAAATTCAACATCCCCGCTGTAGTCAAAATAATCCCAAACAGAAATTCCCCACAGAAAACCCCACGCCGGCAACAGACATTCCCATGCTGAAGGAACCTGCGCACCCACAATGGGAAATCTTTCCAGCGATTGCGCCGCCAGCCGAATGCACCGTTTCCCGATATCGCGCGCGTCAAAAGTCCAATAGCCAAAAACCGCCTCATTGCGCGCATCGCCGACCCACAGGGTTTGTTCGTAAAGCGGACAGTCCGTAAAAGTATCTTCCATGCACAATTTGAGTGTTCGCTCGGAAATTTCCCAGATTCTATTCAACCGCCAATCGCTGCAACGAAACCAGGCTTTACTTTCTACCGGATAAGTTGATTCAATGAGTTGAAATTTTCTGATCTTGACAGGCTCTGAAAAATTTCTGATTGTAAAAAACAAATATCTCCCCGAACGCCTCTTGACGGAAATGAAACGATTTAACCCGTTCTTACAAATGTAGCGCATCCCATTCCGATAAATTGCGTCCCAGGCAGGATCTGCCGTGTGCTGAACAACTCTCTCCGGAGTA
>NATN01000165.1 GCA_002085355.1 Candidatus Zhuqueibacterota bacterium 4484_87
CACTGCACAAATTTCTCAAGCTACGGCTCACATCCTCATTTCACTTGGGCAAAGCCCGATCATCCGACCGGTGTCAGCTTTAGCTATTATATATACCGCGATACAGGCTCCGGTTTTCAGCATATTGGTACGACTACTTCCACTAACTACACGGATACAGGGGTTGAAATTGACAAATTTGGCTCTACAACGTATTACTATGTAAAAGCCAAAGGATCAAGTTCTCCTCTGTCCGATGCCTCTGATACAGTGGAATTAAAAACAGACACCGCATCAAAAGGTCTTCCCGGAAATGGTTCTGATCAAACACCAAAAAGCGAGGGAGAAAGAATCGTTTCAGGAATTTTATCGGTTTATCCCAACCCCTTCAACCCGGAGACCCAAATAAATTATCATCTTCCACAAGAATCCCGCGTCACTTTGTCCGTTTACAACATCGCCGGACAGAAAGTCGCCACGCTAATTGCGGAACGGCAATCGGCAGGGACGCATACAGCTATCTTTGACGGAAGGTCATTGCCTGCGGGTGTTTATTTGGTGAATTTGCAGGTCGGGAGAGAGAATCATTTGCAGAAAGTTTTGTTGGTGAAGTAGAAAAATGCAGCACACCTTCAAGGTGTGCTTCACTTCAATCTTTCTGCGCTGATCTGCGTTATCTGCGTGAAAAAAGTCTCTCGCCGATTCCGCAGATTCACGCTGATGGTTCTTATCTGCGCCTATCCGCGAAGATGCAATACATCTTCACAGTGTGGCACCTGCGCTTGTTTCAAAGCAAATAAATCCCAACCAACCCCAAAACACCAACAACAGTCACGTAGTAAAATGTCGGAATGAAGGTTTTGCGCAAAGTAACGCCCTCTCTGCCGAGCAAGCCGACGGTGGCGGAGGCAGCTACCACATTGTGGATGGCAATCATGTTTCCGGCGGCAGCGCCCACGGCTTGCAGCGCCACGGTGAAGTCCGGCGAAATCGCCAGTTTTTCCGCCACGCTGTGCTGGAACAAACTGAACATGAGATTGGACACAGTGTTGCTTCCGGCAATGAACGCGCCCAGCGCGCCGATCCAGGGCGCGAACAGGGGCCAGATTTTTCCGACGGTATCAGCAACCCACTGCGCCATAGCAACCGGCATACTGGGAAGATGAACGCTGTTAATTCCGCTGTTAATGTAAATGCGCACCATGGGCACGGTAAAAATCAGCACAAAACCGGCGCCCAGCAGAATTTTAGTGGAGTCGAAAAATGCCCTTTGAACTTGCTTGCGTTTCATGCGATGGAGAAAAATCGTCAGCAGCACGACCAGAATCAGTATCGTTCCCGGCAAATAGAGCGGAGTCGTGGCGGCATTAATGGGAGAGCCAAACACGCCGTTCCAGTGCAGGGAGACTGATTTAAGCCAAGTTCCGAAAGGCAAAAACGGTAATCGCGTGAGTACTAATAACAACGCCACAAACAAATAGGGCAGCCACGCCAGCCAAACCGGAATTTTTTTGTCGGTAACTTCGTCCAATCTGATGTCAATGGTGCCCAGCCATTCCTGCGCCCAGTCGGCGCGATGGGGAAAATCCCAGGAATCTTTGGGAATGAGAAATTTTTTCCTGGCAGCAAAGGTGACAATGACCAATCCGACCAGCGCGCCCAAAAGCGAGGGGAATTCAGGCCCGAGAAAAATTCCCGTGAGCGTGTAAGGAACAGTAAAAGCCAATCCGCTGAAAATGGCAAACGGTGCAATGGAAAGCCCCTCTGTCCATGATTTGTTTTTCCCGAAAAAACGCGTCATCATCATAATCATCAGCAAAGGGATCAGCGTTCCGGTGATTCCGTGCAAAATGGCGGCTTCGGCGGCGATGATCCGCAGATATTGCTCGAAGCCGATTCCTGCCGCGGCTAATTTTGCCGTGAGCTCCGGATTTTGCAGCCCTCCGCGCACGCCGATCAAAATGGGCGTGCCCACGGCGCCGAAAGTCACGGCAGTACTTTGAATCATCATTCCGATCATCACTGCGGCTGCCGCCGGAAAACCGATTGCCACCAGCAGCGGCGCGGCAATGGCGGCAGGAGTTCCAAAACCGGAAGCTCCTTCGATGAAAGAACCGAAGAGCCAGGCGATGATGATTACCTGAACGCGGCGGTCGTCACTGATGTTGGAAAAACCCGCACGGATGGAAGCAATCCCGCCGGAAAATTTCAGTGCGTTCAACAAAAAAATGGCGCCAAAAATAATGTACAAAATATCGAATGTGATAAAAAGCCCCTGAATCGTGGAAGCTAAAATATTGAGCAATGTCATTTTCCAGGCAAAGAAAGCAACAATGGCTGCGACGAGATACGCTGCCGGCATGGCTCTTTTCGCCGGGATGCGAAACCCGACCAGGAGTATCGCAGAAAGAAGAATTGGAGAAAAACCTAAAAAAGCACCCAAACCCGATGACATGGCATATCCTGTTCTGTGAATGAGTTGAATGAAAATTGCATTTGGTATTGATATTCAATTAAAAAAAATAATTGAAAATGTCAATGTTTTTTTCCTGTACGAGACCGAAAAAATTTATTGAATATTTCGAAAATATTTTGTAAATTATAAAAATAGAATTCTTGAGAAACTTTGTTTCTGACAAAGTGCCCCCGCATTTTCCGGGGGATTGTTTTACTGAGAAAGGTGTCGCCTATGGCAAATAAAATTGTGAAAGAAAACGACCCGCTGCGGGAAATAATCAAAAAAATCCCTAAAACCGATCTGCACGTGCATCTGGACGGTTCCATTCGAATGAAGACATTGATTGAAATTGCCAAAAAGGAGAAAATGGAGCTTCCCAGCTACACTGTGGAAGGGATGAATGAACTGGTTTTCAAAGATAATTACAATAATTTGCAGGAATATCTGAATACGTTCGGCTATTCCTGCGCAGTGATGCAAAAGCCGGAATATCTGGAACAGATCGCTTACGAGCTGGCCCTGGACAATCAGGCTGAAGGCGTGCGTTACGTAGAAGTGCGTTTTGCGCCGCAGTTGCATATCAACAAACACATGGACATGAAAACCGTGCTGTTGTCCGTAAACCGAGGCCTCGACCGGGCGCAGAAGGAATTCAACAGTCGCAAAGAGGTGGTTGCCGGAGAGGAGCCACCGTTTTTCTACGGCATCATCGTCAGTGCGCTGCGCATGTTTGGCAAATACTCGGATTATTACGCTAATTTCATCGACGCACATCCGTTTTCAGATGCGAAAACAATTGCCAGTCTGGGCTCGCTGGAGTTGGCTCGCGGCGCAGTGCAGGTCCGGGATGAGGAAGGAATCCCCATCACCGGTTTTGATCTTGCCGGTGCTGAAGAAGGCAATCCCGCCAAAATTCACATTCAGGCGTTTCAGTACGCGCATCAGCATTTTCTCGCGAAAACCGTGCATGCAGGGGAAGCGTATGGCCCGCCATCCATTTTTCAGGCAATCACCGATCTCCATGCTGATCGCCTTGGGCACGGGTACTATTTGTTTGATACGACAAAATTTGAAGGTGAAAAAGTTCAGGACAAAGAACAGTACGTGGAAAATTTGTGCCAGTACATTGCCGATCGACGAGTGACAATTGAAGTATGTTTGACGAGCAACATGCAAACCAATCCTTCGCTCAAAGACATTCAGTACCACTCATTCAAAAAAATGGTGGAACGCAAATTGAGCACAACAATTTGCACCGACAACCGTACTGTGAGCAAAACGACAGTAACGGATGAGGTGCTGCTGGCTGTTCGCAGTTTCGATTTGGGACCGAACACACTGAAAAACATCGTGATTTACGGTTTCAAGCGCAGTTTTTTCCCGGAAAATTACATCAAGAAACGCCAGTACGTGCGGCAATGTATTGATTTCTATGAGAAAATTGTAAAGGGAACGAAATTAGAGAGTTAAATTTTTATTTTCAGGTGTAGTTATCAGGTGTCGTACACTTCATAAGTGTGCTACACCTAAAAATCCTGCAACTGTATTTCATATCACTAAAAATCACTTTAAAAAAGCTGAATAAAAATCTTTGTGTCCTCCGCGCATACTTGGCGATCTCTGCGGTTAATTTTTGTTGCTTTTTTTATTATGAGGGAAAACATATTTTTTACAAAAGTTTAATCACTTATTCTTCTTCCACCCCGGATGCGTAATCCCGTGAAATTTAATTTTGTAATTCAATGAGCGATTGGAGATGCCCAGAATTTTTGCCGCGTCCTTTTGTACCCAGCGCGCGATTTCCAGCGCTTTGAGAATGTGGCGGCGTTCCAGTTCTTTTAGATTCAGAGTCTCCGGCTGAACATCTTCTTCATTTTTTTTGCGCCGCTCTTTTCCTCCGGCAAGAAAATAATCCTTTCCGGACAGAGAAAGATGATCACAGGTGATCAACCCACCTTCATCAACAAGCAGCACTGCGCGCTCAACCAAATTGCGCAATTCGCGCACATTGCCGGGCCAAAAATGATTCACAAGAAGTTTTTTCGTATTCTCGGTGAAACCGCGGGTTGCCTTTCGCATCTCTTTGCTGAACTTTTTACGAAGAAAATCGGCAATAAACAGAATATCTTCAGGCCTCTCGCGCAGCGGCGGAACTTTGATATTCACCACATTCAGACGATAATAGAGATCGCTGCGAAACCAGCCTTCTTCGATGGCTTGCTCCAAATTTTTATTGGTCGCTGCCACCACCCGCACATCCACTCGAATCAAATCATTGCCACCGACGCGGGAAAATTCCCTGTTTTGCAGCACGCGGAGAATTTTCGCTTGCGTCACAGGATTCATGTCGCCTATTTCGTCCAAAAAGATAGTCCCCCCGTTCGCTTGCTCAAATTTCCCAATGCGACGCTGATAAGCTCCGGTGAATGCGCCCTTTTCATGACCAAACAGTTCGCTCTCCAACAAATTATCCGGAAGTGCAGCGCAATTCACTTTCACGTACGGCTTACTGTGGCGGAGGCTGGTGAAATGGATGAGGTCTGCAATCAGCTCTTTACCCGTTCCGGTCTCTCCGGTGATGAGTATGCTGGAATTGCTTTTGGCGACTTTTTTGATGAGTTCAAAAATCTCCCGAATTTTCGGGCTGCGGCTAACAGCAGGATAGAAATGGTCAAAATCAAATTCCTTCATCAGTTCACGGCTGGTACTCAAAGGAATATCGAGATATTCGGCAACCATCTGTTCGCTAATTTCCTCTGCAAAATTGTTCATTTTATTTACCCCAGAATTTTATTGGCGCATTTTTCGACATCTCGCCGGTTAGCTAATGACAAATTCCATACCATTATTTTTAATGGGTACCTATCTTTTTTAATAACATCTGGTTAACACAGAAATTAATACAGCAATTCTTAAAATTGTAAATCTCAAGGTGAAAATATTTGTCTAAATTACGACATAAACATATTTCACATTTAAATCTACTTCATTGAATTCATTAGAGTTAAGGGATCATATCCGCAAATCAATATCAATGTTCAAAATTCAACACGAGCAAGCACGATAAAACAGCTTTAATTCTTTTAAAATCATCAAGTAAGCTGATTGACAAAACACAAATTCATTTAAAAAGCAATACATTACGTCTGAATTTGAATAGTATTTCGCAGGACGGCAAAATTGTGTTCAACATTTTGACACAACAGAGCTTTTAAAACGCTGAAAAGCTACCGCGACACGAAAAAGGCAAAAATGCTATCCAGAGCTTAATTCTCAACTTATCGAATTCAACCGCAAAAAAATTGAATGTCCCCCATTTTTTGTTTAGTTATCTAATCAGATCGTTATTGACATCTAACAGCTTGAAAAAGTCCTCGTCAGAATCGGAACTTTTTCCCGTCAATTGCTGCTTCCTCTCTTTTATCCCACGCCTTCAACGCTTAATTTTTTGGAATGTGGTACTAAACCGAGGGCGTTGCCCTTGGCTAAATTATGTTACGCCGTTGGCGTAAGCCCTGAAAAGACGTCATAAATTAGCATGGGACAACGCCCCATGAATCAGAGGAAGAAAAATCCGGAATACATTCCCTTTATGGAACGGCACATAATGAGCTCTGAAGGAGCGGAATAAAAATTCGGAGTTGCAAAAAAAAGAAGTCAAAAATGATTATTCAGCGTAAAAAGTACCCGGAAATTTTGGGGGACATTCAGCAAAGAAAATGCTTGATTTTACTCGAATCTTTTCCTATATTTCATAACAGAATAAATCCAATTTAGCATCGCCAAAGTCCTTTAATTTAAAACGAGGAGGTTTTATGGCTGATGAGTATCGGCGTAAAATTTCAGGCGAAGAGGCGCAGGAGCGTTACATTGCCATCGTAAAAAACAAGCTGGAGTTTTTTCCAAAAGTGGGGAAGCCCTTCAAGTTGAAGGTAAAAAATAAGCAGTTCGAAATCACTGTTGAGCCGCATGAAGTCTGCATGATACCAATTCGAGATACGATTCCTTCGCGCACTTTTCCTTATGTTACAATTTTGCTGATTGTTGTCAACGGTTTAATTTTTATCTTCGAAGTTTCCCTTGGCGACACTTTACATAGTTTTATAAATGTATTAGGGTTGGTTCCCGACCGCTATTTTGCTTTGGCGCAAATGCCGATGTCGAATATTTTCGAGCGTTTTTTCCCATTCGTGACGTCGGTTTTTTTGCATGGCGGTTGGTTCCATGTGCTGTGGAATATGTGGTATCTGTGGATTTTCGGCGACAACGTCGAGGATCATTTTGGTCATTTCAATTTCTTCCTGTTTTATCTTTTTGCCGGTATTTTAGCGGGAGCTGTTCATGTTTACATGAATCCGACTTCGAGTGTCCCGACCATCGGCGCTTCCGGAGCCATTGCCGGCGTCATGGGTGCCTATTTTGTGCTCTATCCTTACTCCCGAATTTTGACAATTATTCCTTTGTTTCTCATTTTCCCCATCATTCATATTCCGGCTTCTATTTTTCTGGCAATCTGGTTTTTGATTCAATTCCTCAGCGGAACGTTATCCCTCGGTGCGCATGGAGCCTATAGTGGTGTTGCCTGGTGGGCGCATATCGGAGGATTTGTCGCCGGGATATTGGCGATTATTCTTATTTTTCCTAAAAAAAAATATGCACGCGAGTGAGCTTTTACCCGAACGGCTTATATCACTCTCGTAAAAAATGATGTACTGGACAGATATTTTTGAAATATCCGAAAAAAATAACTATTTGTTGGTTTTGAACAATGCGAACGATACGATTTTTTATTTTAATGACTTTTTTGGTGGTGATACAAATTCATGAGGCTTTTTCATCAAACCCTGAACCCAATGCCGGATTATTTTATGTGGCATTGAGACAGCCAATTGAAATTGATAGCTCGCTTTCCGAATGGAAAAGTTTACTCCCGATTTATCTTGATAAAAAAAATCAAACAGAATATCGCCAGGGCGAATGGGGTGGAAAAAGTGACTTGAGCGGGAAATTCTGGATCGGTTGGAATAGCTGGGGGCTCGTGCTCGCTGCTGAAGTGATAGATGATTCACTTTCATTTCCCTTCTCCGGACAGGATGTGTGGCGGAATGACTGTTTCCAATTCGCCATCGATGTGCTGGACGATAATAATGCTGACGCTTACCAGAACGACGACAGGGAATTTGTAGCTACTTTTGCGGACAGCGAAGCGGTGGTTTATGAATTTTGTTACTCCAAAGACCGGGTTTCCGGTTACCGCGATTTTCCGATTTCAATTGTCGCGCGTGGCGATACTCTGCAGTATGAAATCGTCGTCCCCTGGCAAGCGCTGGGCATCGCTGAGCCAGCGGCAGGGATGCACATTGGCGTTTCGACCGTTTTTTTCGACAATGACGGCAACGACTTCCGCGGTTGGATAGAATGGACTCCGGGAATTACGCGCAAGAAATTTACCCTGCCTTTTGCCTCAGTGATGTTGTTTGATCCCAATGTCACATTCACGCAAACCATCCCCACGCAGACTTTTTTGTCCACTGAGGACACGCTGTTCGTATGGGCTTACTGCCGCTACTATCGAAAAAATGTGGAATTTTTGCTTTCCAACGGCAGCGAAATTCTTTTCCGCAAACGAATGACGTTAAAACGACAACGATGGACGCGACTGGCAATCCCACCGAAATTTTTGACCTGGGGCAATTTGACCCTTGCCATCAATTCAGTAAAAATTTCACAGCAGTACCAAATTTCTGTCTGGTCCAAAAAGCTCATCGCCGAGCAAATCGATTATCTATCCCAGCAGGCGTCAATGATGAAAAAAGTGAAACAGATTGATGCCTCAGCGAGCATCACGGTGGAGAATTGGATTGAAATGCTGCAAAATCAACTGAAGCGGGCAAAAACAAATTTTGATTTTTATCAGATAATGATGGCGGCACGTCAGCGCGTGAACCTGATTCCTAATTTCTACATGAAAAAGCAGGTCTATTTTGACAGAGAAAATCATATCCTGGAAAAATTCTATTTTTCTGAATTTGAACAGCGCTATCGGCGATATTTCCTCTTTTTGCCGCCGGATTACGATGAACACAAAGCATATCCGGTTTATTTATTCCTCCATGACAGCCGGGACAACGCTGAAGAAAGCTCGCGGCGACTGGGTGAAATTTTTACTCAGAAAGATATCGAAGTCCTGGGGATTCTCATACCGGATTATTCAGGGGAAGTCATTTCATATTTCGAGCAAAATGAGCTTTTGAATTGTTTGCGGCATGTGGAGAGTAAATTTCATGTGGACAAAACGCGCATTTTTTTGGCTGCCGATGGTTCCGGCGCCAATTCAGCAGTAAAACTCGCGAAACAAAATCCTGATTTGTTCGCTGCGATAACGTTGATGGAACCGAAATTTCAAATCCGGCGCCAGTTGCTCAATTTGTCTTTGATGCCTTTGTGGGTTGATATCTCGGAAACTCAAGGAAAAAAATTTGAGAAATTAATTACCTTTTTAATGCAACATGGCGGCAAAGTGCATTTGCGGAAATTTGAACATTTTCCGGAACAAGATTTTTCCCGCCTGTTTTCCGGAAAATATTTGCACTGGCTTTTGCAGCAGAAGAAAAATCCCCG
>NATN01000166.1 GCA_002085355.1 Candidatus Zhuqueibacterota bacterium 4484_87
CAAAAAACTAAAAAAAATTGCCGGTGGGAGATGGCAAGCAAAGGGGTCACTGGCTCATGCGTGATTAGTTTAATCCATCTTTTTTTAGCCACTGATTGACACGGATCTGCAAGGATTTTATGAGTTTTGGATTATCGTTAGCAAAAAATGAAGGGATATATTCCGCAAAGGAAAATTTGTGAAAATCAGTGCCAATCCGTGGCAAATTTTGAAACAAGCCTGGCAGAAAATGTTCTCGCGAAATTTTTCGTAAAACATCCGCCGCGAGCAAAAAAAGGCTTGATTATTTGATTCGATTTTATTATATTTATTGATTTTAAAATCAGGAAAGAATTAGTAAATCGTATGAAAGAAAAACAGGAGACCAAACGTGAAGACGATTACACCAAAAGCCCAGGACATCGAGCGCAAGTGGTACGTGGTCGATGCCAGAAATCAGGTTTTGGGGCGTCTTGCCACGCGGGTCGCGCACATTTTGAAAGGGAAGCATAAAGCTATTTATACCCCGCATCTGGATGTTGGCGATCATGTCATCATTATTAATGCGGACAAAGTGCGCGTGACAGGCCGCAAGGCGCAACAGAAACATTACAAACGCTATTCCGGTTATCCCGGCGGTTTGAAAGAGATCGTTTACGAGGATATGATGGCGAAACACCCGGAGCGAATTTTGGAACACGCCATTAAAGGCATGTTGCCCAAGAATCGTTTGGGGAGAAAAATGTATAAGAAGCTGAAAGTTTATGCCGGTGATCAACATCCGCACACGGCGCAAAACCCGGAAGAGCTGAAATTAAGTTAGTTTTTTTAATTCACTTTTTAATCCAAGTAATGGTTAAAAAAAGAGGGATTTTATGAAAGGAACCGAGTATTACGCAACAGGCCGACGGAAAGAGTCGGTAGCTCGCGTTCGAATTCGTCCCGGCAACGGCAGTATCATTGTTAACGGAAAGCCGCTTCTGGAGCATTTCAAACGTGAGACTTTAAAAATGATCATCGAACAGCCGCTGGAACGCACAGAGACCATGGGCAAATTCGATATTGTGGCATCAGTTGAAGGCGGAGGCCTCACCGGTCAGGCAGGCGCTTTGCTGCTGGGAATTTCGCGCGCATTGATTCAGTTCGACGCGGATTTACGTCCTATTCTGAAGTCAGCAGGCTTTTTGACTCGCGATCCCCGCGAGAAAGAGCGCAAAAAATATGGTCTGGCAGGAGCCAGAAAACGTTACCAGTTCTCGAAACGTTAATTTTGTGGAAAACTCACACTTCTTTTTGAACGCCCAGGGTGCCGGCGAAAGGATGATCCGGTTGGAGCGGTAACAAAAGAGGTGGCGGAATAACCCAAAAAACAGAGGAGTATTATAATGAATGTAACATTGCAAGATTTATTGATGGCAGGCACTCATTTCGGCCATTTGACGCGTCGCTGGAATCCGAAAATGAAGCCTTACATCTTTATGGAAAAAAATGGCATTTATATCATTGACATCAAAAAAACTTTGTCCACGCTGAGGGCAGCATGTGAAGAAGTTGAACGTGTTGTAAAATCTGGCGAAAAAGTGCTGTTCGTGGGCACCAAAAAACAAGCCAAAGAAATTATCCGAATCGAAGCGCAGCGCTGCGGACAATTTTTTGTAAATCACCGCTGGCTGGGTGGCACCCTGACCAATTTTGTCACGGTAAAGAAGAGTATTAAACATCTCAAAAATTTGGAAAAAATGTCCACCGATGGCTCTTATGAAAAGTTGGTGAAAAAAGAGATTTTGCGCATTGAACGCGAAAAAGAAAAATTAGACCGCGTATTGGGCGGTATCAAAGACATGAACACGCTGCCGGGCGCCTTGTTTGTCGTGGATGTAAAAAAGGAAGCCATCGCTGTTCGCGAGGCGAATCGCCTCAACATCCCGGTGATCGGCATTGTGGACACTAATTCGGATCCGGATAATATCGATTTCCCGATCCCCGGCAACGATGATGCGTTCAAATCAATCAGCATTATCACCCGCGCCATTTCAGATACAATTATTGAAGTGACCAATGCTGCGAAGATGGAGCAGGTTGAAGAAGCGGGCATTGAAGAGAAAAAGGAAGTTGAACAGGAAAGTAATGAATAATTTTTATATAGAGAGGAGTTACAAATGGCAGTAACTGCAGATGACGTAAAAAAATTGAGACAGATGACAGGCGCCGGAATTATGGATTGCAAAAATGCATTGAAAGAAACTGACGGCGATGTAGATAAAGCAGTTGAGTTGTTGCGCAAAAAAGGAATCGCGAAAGCGGAGAAAAAAGCGGGCCGTGAGACAAAAGAAGGTATCATCGACGCTTACATTCATCCCGGAAGCAAATTGGGCGTTTTGCTGGAAGTGAATTGCGAGACGGATTTTGTTGCCAAGACCGATGATTTTAAATCTTTTGTCAGAGATATTGCCATGCAGATCGCAGCGGCAAATCCGATGGTCGTGCGCCGTGAAGAAGTACCGCAGGATATTATCGAACGGGAAATGGCAATTTATAAAACTCAGGCAGAAAACGAGAAAAAACCGGCTCACATCGCGGAAAAAATCGCCACGGGCCGATTAGAGAAATTTTATCAGGAAGTTGTTCTCATGGAGCAAAGTTTTGTCAAAGATCCCAACATGACAATCGAACAGTTGGTCAAAGAGACGATTGGCAAAATTGGTGAGAATATTTCTGTTCGACGCTTTTCCAGATTCCAGTTAGGCGAATAAATCGGAGATACTTTTAAATGCCGCAGCCAATATACCAACGGATACTGCTGAAATTGAGCGGTGAAGCTTTGATGGGACAGCAAGGTCTGGGGATCGATCCCCAGGTTGTCCTTGAAGTTGCTCTCTCTTTGAAAGAAGTAAAAGAATTAGGCGTGGAAATTGGTGTTGTCATTGGCGGCGGAAATATTTTTCGGGGACTATCCGCCAGCGCGCGCGGCATGGATCGCGTTTCTGCCGATTATATGGGCATGTTAGCGACTGTGATCAATGCGCTGGCTTTGGAAGATTATCTGGAACGCAACCACGTTCCCACGAGAGTTTTGACGGCGATTAAAATGGAACAGTTAGCTGAACCTTTTATTCGCCGTCGTGCTATTCGCCATCTGGAGAAAGGCAGAATAGTGATTTTCGGCGGAGGAACGGGAAATCCCTATTTCACCACTGACACGGCAGCAGCGCTGCGCGCGATTGAGATAAAGGCGGATGCGGTCATCAAAGGGACAAAAGTGGACGGTGTTTACGATTCAGATCCTACCAAAAATCCGGATGCAAAAATGTTCACGGAACTGACCTATCTCGATGTTGTGCGCAAGCGGTTGAAGGTGATGGATTCGACAGCAGTGACTCTGTGCATGGAAAATAATTTGCCGATTCTTGTTTTCAACTTGAGGAAAAAGGGAAATTTAAAAAAATTAATCCTTGGCGAACCCATTGGAACTAAAGTATGCGAGGCCCAAAATGATTGATGGTATTTACAAACAGACTGAAGAGAAAATGCAAAAGTCGATTGCCAGTTTTCAGGGCGAACTGAATAAAATTCGCACAGGAAAAGCGTCGGCAACGATTTTGGACGGCATTCGGGTGAACTATTACGGTTCTGTTGTCCCTCTTAATCAAGCTGCCAGTGTCTCTGTCCCGGAACCTCGTTTGATTACCGTCCAGCCGTGGGACAAAACAATGATTTCCGAAATTGAAAAAGCGATTCTCAAATCCGACCTTGGATTGACTCCGGTGAACGATGGGCATATCATTCGCTTGCCGATTCCGCCGTTGACTGAGGAACGTCGTCTGGAATTGGTGAAACAGACGAAGCGAATGGGAGAGGAAATCAAAGTTTCCATTCGTAACGCGCGCCGCGATGCAAATGACGCTTTGAAAAAAGCAGAGAAAGCCGGCGAAATTTCGGAAGACGACTCCCACCGCGGTCAGGAAAATATCCAGAAATTGACTGATGAATATGTGAAAAAGGTCGATGATATTCTTAAGTCAAAAGAAAAAGAAATCATGGAAATCTGATTTTTTAACGGATAAAAATATTTGAATAAAAAAAGCACAGTCATTGCGGCTGTGCTTTTTTTGAGTTCAATATGAGAAAAATAAATTTCCTGCTCTGAAACTTGCTTCAAAAAATCGGATTAGCCGAAAATAATTTTTATCGCATCGTCAATTTTTTCCACCAGATGGATTTTTAACTGTTTCTGCAATGGTTCGGGCAGCTTCAGCAGATCATTTTTATTTTTTTCGGGCAAAACAATCTCTTTGATTTGTGCGCTGCGGGCGGCGAGCAGTTTTTCTTTTATGCCGCCGACCGGCAATATTTTTCCTCTCAATGTGATTTCCCCGGTCATAGCGACTTTGGGATTCACCCGTTTTTTTGTCAGCAGAGAGATGAGCGCTACAACCATAGTGATTCCCGCGGAAGGTCCGTCTTTGGGGATGGCTCCTGCCGGAACGTGAATGTGGAATTGTGTGTCTTCAAAATCTGTTTTGCTCAGGCCAAACTGCGCACTGTTGGCGCGGACATAAGTGAGCGCAGCTTGGGCTGATTCTTTCATAACGTCGCCCATCTGGCCTGTGAGCATGAGCCCTTTGCCGCCCTTTACCTGTGAGCATTCCACAAACAAAATTTCTCCGCCGTAAGGCGTCCATGCCAGTCCTGTGGCAATGCCCGGTTCTGTGACGCGGTCAGAAATTTCCGAATAAAATTTTTCCGGTCCAAGCAATTCCGGAAGAGATTGCGGCGTCACGGAAATTTTCTCCGCTGATCCCGACACCTGCTTTCTGGCGACTTTGCGACAGATTTTCGCCAATTCCCGGTCCAGATTTCGCACCCCGGCTTCCCGGGTGTAGTCCTGAATGATTTTGCGAATCGCCTTTTTTTGAATGGCAAGATGTTTTTTCGTTAATCCGTGCGCTTCAAACTGCTTGGGGAGAAGATGACTGGTGGCAATGGCCAACTTTTCTTCCACGGTGTACCCCGGCAGTTCGATGATCTCCAGCCGGTCTTTCAGCGCCGGCGGGATCGGGTCTGCATAATTGGCAGTAGTGATGAACATCACCTTTGACAGGTCAAACGGAACGTCCAGATAGTGATCGGAGAAAGAGAAATTTTGTTCCGGATCAAGTACCTCGAGCAGAGCAGAAGACGGATCGCCGCGAAAATCCTGACCAATTTTGTCAATTTCATCAAGCATGAAAACGGGGTTATTAGTTCCCACGTTGTGCAGTCCACGAATGATGCGCCCGGGAAGTGCGCCTACGTAAGTTCTTCGATGTCCGCGAATTTCCGCCTCGTCTTTCATCCCGCCGAGCGAAATGCGCACAAATTTCCGATTCAGCGCGCGCGCAATGGAATGTCCCAGCGACGTTTTTCCTACGCCCGGAGGCCCAACAAAACAGAGGATAGGGCCTTTCATTGAGTGATTCATTTTTCGTACAGCCAAAAAATCAAGAATTCTATCCTTGACATCGGTCAGTCCGTAATGGTCTTCATTTAAAATTTTTTCCGCCTTGTCCAGGTCGTGATTATCTTCACTGGAAATTTTCCAGGGCATATTCACCAGCCAGTCGAGGTAGGTGCGCGCCACTGTGTATTCTGCCGAGCCGGGCATGATTTTTTTGAGCCGATCCAGTTCGCGATAGGCTTCTTTCTGCGCTTTTTTGGGCATTCCGGACTGCTCGATTTTTTTCTGCAGTTCATTCAATTCGGACGTTCGGTCGTCCGTCTCACCCAATTCTTGCTGTATCGCTTTCAACTGTTCGCGTAAAAAATATTCGCGTTGATTTTTGTTTATTTCAGATTGAATTTGAAACTGAATTTTTGACCCCATCTCCAGCACTTGCATCTCCCGGTTGATCAGTACCGTCAGCTTCAGCAACCGTTCGCGAATATTTTCCGCCTCGAGAATTTCCTGCTTTTCTTGCAGCGAAACGTTTAAGTTGGAAATCAGCAAATCAGCGAGTTTGCCGGGATCGTCAATATTCATTATCGCGATTTGCAGCTCTTCCGGAAGCGACGGCACAAGCGTAATCATTTTCTGAAATTGAATGGAGATATTGCTTGTCATCGCTTCTATTTCAATGTCTTTTTCGACAACTTCTTCAACCGGAGTTATTTTTGCGACAAAGAAGGGTTTGTTTTTCACGAATCGATTGACGCGAATTCGGGAAATGCCTTGTACCAGCACGCGGACGCTGTTGTCTGGAAAGATGAGTTTTTTCAGCACATAGCCCGCGGTGCCGAATCGGTAAAGCTTGCGAGCGGATGGTTCCTCATCGTCCGGGTTTTTTTGAGCGACCAGACCGATCAGTTTGTCTCCATTCATCACGTCTTCGATTAATTTCAATGACTTTTCACGGGCAATAATAAGCGGCGTAACCATGATTTTTCCGGCAATTCAATATCTTCCAGTTCATCGAAATCCTTGAGCTTGCCAAAATCGCCGTCGTGCATAAAAGGCTCCCTTGTATGTTCTGCAAAAACGTTTTTTGAACCCTTTCAAATATAGGGAACTTTTTTCATAAATCCAATAAAATAACTGTTAAATTTTACTAAAATTTCATGCCGCAGCGTTTCTGAAGTGTGCGAGTGGAAGACTTTGCGAAGGCGCACTACCTTCGCAAAGTTGAAAGGAAACTATTTTATTTCATTTTCAGTAATTTTTCGAAATCTTCGTCTTTGCCGATGCCAACTAATATGTCGCTGTCTTTGATAATATGATCAGCCCGGGGGACAATGACCAGATTTTCCGGCACCAATTCTTTAATGACAATGATTTGAATGCCAAAGCGATTGGGGATGTCCAATTCTTTGAGAGATTTACCCAAAAACGAGCTTGGCGGTCCGAATTCAAGAATGGAGACTCCCTTGCTGACGGGAATGGCATCCAGCACATTCACATTTCCCAGACTGCGCGCAAAACGATACGCGACATCTTTTTCCGGGAAAACTACGGTTGTCGCACCGATGCGATCCAAAATCTTGCCATGATCTTCTGTGGAGGCTTTGGCAATGATTTCTTTGACGCCGAGTTCTTTCAGATATAAAGTAACAAGAATGCTGGCGTCGATTTGATCGCCCAGGCTGACGATGACGACATCAAAGTCCGTGATGCCGATTCCTTCCAGCGCATCTTTGTTGCGAGCGTCGGCAACGATGGCTTTGGTCACAAAATTTTTCACATGATCAATTTTGCCTTCGTCCGAGTCCACTGCCATAACCTCAAATCCTGTTTCCGACAAATATTTTGTCAAATAAAACCCGAACGTGCTCAATCCGATAACTGCAAATTTTCTCATAAGTTTTTCACCTCTATCCAATGAGAAGTTTTTCTTCTGCATATTTAAAAGAAGGTAATTGTTTTCTTCCGATTGCCAGTGCAATTGTCAGTGGGCCAAGTCTGCCAATAAACATTGTTAAAACCAAAATGATTTTTCCCGTCGCCGATAAAGTGGAGGTCAGCCCGGTGGAAAGGCCTACCGTGCCAAAGGCAGAAACGACCTCGTACAATGATTCCAAAAATAACCCGCTGCTCGCCTGATGTGATATGCTGCCCTGCTCGAAAATCATCAGCAAAATTGTTGCCATGACGATGATAACGCTGGAAAAAAATGCAATGGAAATCGCTCTGGAGACAACCTCTTCGGGCAGACGGCGATAGGCAATGTTAACTTCCTGATGGTTTTTGAAACGCGCATGCAGCATGGCGCCGATCACTCCAGCGGTAGTCGTCTTTATGCCTCCGCCGCAAGAGCCGGGGGAAGCGCCAATAAACATGAGAATAATCATAAAAAACAACGTTGAATTGGAAAGGATGGAAATATCCACCGTGTTGAAACCTGCGGTGCGGCAGGTGATCGACTGAAAAAGAGAAATAAAAAATTTGCTGCCCCACGGGACGTCTGCAATTGTGTTGCCCAGTTCCAGAAGAAAAAAGACGATGGTCCCGACGACAATTAAGACTGCGCTGATGATAAGCACAACCCGTGAATGAAAAGAAAGTCGCTGCAATTTGTTTTTTTTTCGTCGAAGGAAGAAACTTCGCATTTCGTGTAGTACAACGAATCCTAACCCACCTAATACGATTAAAG
>NATN01000167.1 GCA_002085355.1 Candidatus Zhuqueibacterota bacterium 4484_87
TTTAGGGAGATATGTTTTATACAACAGCCCAAAGCCTGATTATTTTGGCTTTGACCAGCCGGTGATCGATGGATTTAAAGTGAAAGAATTTTTCTATGTTTGGAGCGGAAAATTGGATTCAGTCTATTTTCAGGGAGTGGAACCAGAAAAGTCGTGTCCTTTCGAAAGTGTGCCTTTCAGTGGGGCAGAGTATTTCAATAATGGTATTGAGCAGAACCCTGTGGTGGACGATAGAGAAATGTGGGCAGTGGAAATCGAATTTACCAATGAAATTACTGCCGAAGGAGTTGTCGGCGAACCAGCGGGACAGGGCGCGTTTCGCTATGCTCTTCGGGATTTTACTCATCCCACCGGATTTTTTCGCTGCCCGTTCAATGTCTGGAAAATCGTGAAAGGAGAGCGAGTCGGCAAATTGAATGTGTGCTTTACTGAAGATCCCAACGGAACTCGAATGAATGGCATCTGGGATCCGGATACTTCCAATTCTGGAGCTTCTGAGAGACTTTATGTGATGAAAACCGATTATGATCCGAGCGGAACAGCTTATTTATTTAAGCCACTTGATCCTCAAGAATATCTTTATAAAATCTGGCTGCGTCTAAAATCGGGCTCTGATCATGTGAGTGTAGGCGATAAATTTGTTTTTGATTGGAAATATCCGACTACCAGCGAGGATGTTTTTGTTTTTACAACAACTGGTGTGGAGAAAAAAGATGTTGTGAAAAAATATCAATTTCAATTGAAACAGAACTATCCTAATCCCTTCAACAACTCCACGCGCATCAATTTTACATTGCCTGAACAGGGAATAGTGAGTTTGAAAATTTACAATATCTTGGGGCAGGAAGTCATTGAATTGTTCGATCGAGATATGCCAGCCGGTGAGCACATTGTTTTTTGGGAAGGGAAAAACCGGTTTGGTGAAAGAGTTCCTTCGGGGATGTATTTTGCGAGATTGAAGTCTGGACAGAGAAATCATGTGATCAAGCTCTTGCTGATTGAATAGATTTGTATCGTATTTTAAACAAACTTGGTTTGTAGGTCTAACCTGGGGTTGTATTAAAAGTTTTTTGAAACCGCAAAGGTCGCAATGGAGGCACAAAGGTCACAAAGAATATTTTATTGAAAATAACTAAGTTAAAAGATTTATAAATTTTTCGTGCCCCTCGTGCTTTTAACTGATTTTTTAACTTTTGATACAGTTCGAGGTAAATGACGATAAATGAAATTTTGAGGAGAGAAAAAATGAGAATCCAAAAAATTTTACTAATCATTTTGTTCTTGGTTGGCGTCTGCTTTGCCAGCGAATCTTCCTTACAAAAAAACAGTTCGACCAGCGCAGTTTCGACAAAATATTTCGACATCAATCGTATCAATACACCGATTTACAATAACGGATATTGGGCACGACACTTGGTCACCGGAAACACAAATTTTTATTTTGATGACTGGCCTATTTTGTATGTTTCCGGTCTCTGGCTTGGCGCTACTGTGAACGGAGAAATCAGAGCATCCGTTGCGGAGTATTACACTGATTTTAGCGGTGGCATTCTGGATGAGTCGGGAAATATTGTTATCGCTCCTGATTCTGTTTTCCGCGTTTATAAAATTAATCGCGGCGACAATGCGGAAAATAATGTCGATTATGCCCAGTGGCCTGCTCAATGGGGCGCGCCCACAGATGAGCAAGGAAATCCGCTTTTACTCGGCGATCAAACTTTATGGTGCTCTTTCATCGATGCGGACACTTCGAAGCGCGACGTAAATAGCGTTCCACCGCTGGGCGCAGAAGTTCATTTGACAGTCTGGGGCTGGCAGGAAATCGATAATGTGATTTTTCTGCACTACGAGATTTTCAATAAAAGTGGAACGAATTGGGATAGCTTATACGTCGGCTTATTCATGGATCCGGATATCTCTCCCTGGGCGCGCGATTTCACCGGCAGCGACAGCACGCTTAATTTTGTCTATGCTTATGAAACTTTTGAAGACGATTTTTTGCGGGATAATTACGCCCTGGGCAGTGTAATGCTGGCGTCGCCAATTGTGGAGTCTGTAGGAGATACGGCGATTACTTTTTGGGGCGAGCGATTGGATTTCAGAAATATCGATGTGCTGGCTCCTAAATATAGAAAATCAACATCAGGCGGTTGGCAAGACGTCGCACCATATCAAACCGAAACAATAGCTCATGAAATTTACAATCGTTTGCAGTGCATTAGCACATTAGGGGAATTGTTGATTAATCCTCTCACTGGCGAAAGAACGACCTGGGCTTATACCGGAGATCCGGTCAAGGGCGTCGGCTGGCTGGATCCCCGACCACGCGATCGCCGGATGATGCTTTCCGCGGGACCGCTGAATGTAGCGCCTGGCGATAGTTTGGATTTCACGCTGGCGCTTTTCCCGAATGTACGCCATGATCGCCTGATGGGAGTTTATGATTTGCAACGACAGGCTGTTGCGATGCAGGCGTTTTTTCGAAATAAAGTTGGGCTTTACACACAAGCGGCGGTAGCGAATTTTGGTGAACAGAATTTTCCGGTTTCTTTGCGCATGATCAATTCGGAAAATGTAAGACAATTGGAATTCACCGTGCAATCTTTTTCAGCGGATTTGACAATGACGGATTTTCACCCAGCCGGACGCGCTGCTGATTTTGCAACAGAGATAACTGTGGACACTGTTAACAATCAAATGTATGTAAAAATGACCGCCATTTCTGACGCAATTTTTCTCGGCAACGGCGTGATTGGCGAGATCGGTTTTTCTGCAAGTGAGATGCCACAAAACTTACTTGCGGATTTTATCATCACGGAAATTCAAGTGCTGACTGAAAACGATGAAATGATTTTTCTGTCGCCAATTGAAGGACTCGTCAAACTGGAACAATTACCTGCTCCGCCGCAGCTTCTGACGCCCGCCGATGGTGAATTGATTAACGGAATGAAAATTGATTTTTCCTGGACTTATTCCGCAGGAAGTGATACAAATATTTATTTGCTAAAATTAGGGGATGATGTTTTTCAGGATGTTTCAGATGACACGTTAATGAGTTTTCCTGTTTCAGAATTTGTGTTTGAAGAAAATTATTCCACTTCCCGGCAATGGACAGTGGAGATCAGTAATTACGGACAAAAAATCTGTTCGCCAGACACATTTTCATTTCATCTACCCCAACCAGATGAATTGCAATTTACCGAGAAAATTGGCGCGATCTCTCCGCCGTTTGATGCGAGTCGGATGGAAGTTTTTTCAAATTATTTTTATCACAATGGAAAAATTTACTTTTTCGCCGATGAATGGGATTGGCACAGTCAAGCCGATGTGAGATTGTTTTTATATCAAACAACGAAAAATATGCCCTACTTGTTGAAAACGCAGAGCATTGAAAATTGCAAGGAAGTGAGTTTGTTCGCTCGAAGTGATACTCTGGCGTTTATTTTTCAAAATAATGAATTGCTGATCTATGATGTCGATGAGAATTTTCAATTCCATTATCTGCGGAACTATCATTTTTCCCATCTCCCTCTTGCCATGAAAACATTCAGGAATTATCTTTTTTTAATTCACGGATATTACAACGATAAATATCATCTGCTTGTCTATAAAATCTCTCCCAACGGAACAATTGTGCAAGTGCAGGATTATCCGTTGACCGATTGGAAAAAATGGGATTTGTCATCTCCAGAAAATGGCATCATGACCATCCGCTGGACCTATTTAATTTTGGCGTTTGGCGACTGGGGAATGTTTGATATTTCGAACCCGGAAGCGATTCGATTAATTTGCCATCAGACTTTACCGGCAGGTTTAGCAACGACCGTAGCTTTAGACGCTGCTCATGGACAAATTTTCCTTGGCAGTTCGGAAAATGAAATTTTTATCTATGACTTTCCTCATGATAGTTCTGCCACATTAATCTATCGGGAAAGTTTTGGGACAACTCGCCGCTATGGTAAAGTATCTCCCATGACTCAAATGAAAGTTTACGGCAGCCAGATTTACTTTAATCATCTTTACAATGGAAATTTTCAGACTTGTCATCGACAGCCGGGGCAGCCTTTTATCATAAATGGCATTCTTGCTGCTGATAATCCTATTTTGACGAAAAACATGATTTTTGACTGGAGCCGGTCACAGCTATATGTTTATCGGAATCTGCTTACAACCGAAGTGGAGAGCAACAATCACAAAGTGCCGTCAAACTTTATTTTGCTGCAAAATTATCCCAATCCATTCAACAGTTTAACAAAGATCAGATTTTATCTGCCGCAGAGGAGTGAAGTTTCTCTGGTTATTTACAATTTGCTGGGTCAAAAAGTGAAAACTTTAATCAAGGGTATGCGAGGTCCTGGTTCATTTTCAGTATTCTGGAACGGTAAAAATGATCGGGGAGAACAGGTTCCGTCGGGGATGTATTTTGCCAGATTGAAGGCAGAGAAGAAAACACGGGTGATTAAGTTATTGTTGATTGAGTAGATTGGCTTTTTACAAACAAACCTGGTTTTTTCGAGAAACTTGGTTTGTAAATTTAAAATAAGGCGACTCGACATGACAAAATTCCATCCCAAAATAAATTTTACTTTGTTCTTTCTATTATTGATAAGCCTTTGGCTTGCATCTTGCCAGAAAAAAGAACCCGCATTTTTTACGCATCCCGAATATCAGCTAATAAAAGAGTTCGATCACAGAAAAATCGTGATGTTGGCAGATTTCAAGCATGGTCAACCATTGTCATTTAGAAGTTTGATTTTCCTGTTAGATCAATGGATTGAAATGCTTGCGGCGGATAAATCAGATCAACGAAATCTCACTCTGGTGCTGGAATGGGACGACGAGATTATCGCTAAAATAAACGGGTATCTGGAGACCGGAAATCTTGACGATTTAGTGGAATATTGGTTGCCTTATCGGTCGCTTGAAATGCTGGAATTTTTATCAGACCTGAGGCAGTTTCATCTTAAAATCAATTTAATGAACAATGAATTATCCGAAAGCGCAAAAATTCATTTTGAAATTATCGGTGGAGAAGTTTCAAATTTATTCAACGATGTCCGTCTGCTAAAACAGTCAAAATATGAAGGCGTTAAATATTTTGTCCACGATAGAGATAGTCTGGCGGCAAATAAGATTATTCAATACCTGAATGCGCACCCATCTCAAAAGGCTCTGGTTTTTTACGGAAGCCCACATTTGATTAAAAATTTTGTTCTGAAGAATAATATGAATACGCTGGAAGATAAAGATTCCTACGGATATTATCTTGCCTATTATTTGAAGCAAAAGTTTGAGGATGATTCTGTCCTTGCTGTCAACCAGGTCGTGTTGCCCCCTCAAAATCTGTTAAGTTCGCCTTTTGCAGAAGTGAAAGACAAAAACATTTTTGTGCGTAGCCAATATATCCCTTGGAAAAATTTAAAGCCTGAAAATTATGATGCATTTATCATCAGACATGAAGTGTTCATCCCACGGCATCCGCTTTATCTAATTTTCAGCCGCCGAGTTGTTGAAAGTTGTCTTAAAAAAATGAAATTTCTTGAACCTTACTTGCCGGGATATCAGGCAAAACAATATTATGATATTGCTCTGAATGCATTGAAATTCATGACAGGCAAGAACTTTAAGACCATAAAAGACTGGGAAAACTGGTATAAGAAAAACGGTTTTGATGGTCTGGCTCGACTTGATGCGGAAGATTTCGCCGAATTTGTTTTTACAGACTATTATGAAAATTATAAAAATCCGAGCACAAGGCGCAGATTAGTTATGTTTGGCTTTGGACCCGGAATGATGGCTGTCAACAACATACCTGAAAAAAGATACTGGAAAGAAGTGTTGTGGCCTCAAGTTTTGCCGCGAATTAAGCTGTTAAATTCAATCGGAATAAACTGGATTGGATATGCATACGAAAAAGAAAAGGCGAAAAAGCTAATCGAATCGATAACAAAAAAGCGTTTTTCCCGGGAAGATGAATATTTGAAATTTTGGCGGAAATATTTTTGTCAAGCCAGTTACTAAACGAAAGTTATATTTTGAACAAACAAGTCGAGCGGACAAACCCGATTTCTTCGAGAAATCGGGTTTGTCAATTTCAGGAAACTAATGTCCTCATTATGAGTTAGATAATTTTAATACAATAGCAAAACAACAAACCAGCTTTTTTCAAAAAACCTGGGTTGTCTGGACTGATAAAGTGGAGACGGAGAAAGGAAACAGCATGAGTAAGAATCGATTGATGTTGATTATTATGGATGGTGTGGGAGTCAGAGAAGCGAGCGAATTTAATGCAGTGAAAAATGCCAATACACCTAATCTGGACAGTTATTTTAAAAATTATCCCTGGACAACTTTAGCCTGTCACGGCAGAGCAGTGGGTTTGCCGGA
>NATN01000168.1 GCA_002085355.1 Candidatus Zhuqueibacterota bacterium 4484_87
ATTGATGAAAACCATTCTGGCGCCAGGCTTGAAAGCGAGAATGATTGGTTTGCGCGGCTGGTTTTCTACAAATATCCTCGGCAATCGCGACGGCGAAGTGCTGGATGATCCCGATTCATTTAAGACAAAAGAAGAGAGCAAGCTGTCGGTTTTGGAGCATATTTTGCAGCCGGAAGTTTATCCTGACCTGTACAAAGATTTGTACCACAAAGTGCGCATCAATTACTATCCTCCGCGCGGCGACAATAAAGAAGGTTGGGACAATCTTGATATTTTTGGCTGGCTGGGTTATCCCATGCAGATCAAAGTTGATTTCCTTTGCCGGGACAGTATTTTAGCAGCTCCCATCGTGCTTGATTTGGCACTGTTGATGGATTTGTCTCAGCGCTGCCACTGGAAAGGCATTCAGGAATGGCTCTCCTTTTATTTCAAGAGCCCGATGCATGCGCCGGAAGTTTATCCGGAGCATGATATTTTCATTCAGTTGATCAAGCTGAAAAATACTCTGCGCTATTTGAAGGGCGAGGAATTGATCACTCATTTGGGAATGGAATATTACGATTAATTCGATTTCCTGATTCAATGCAAAGCGTTTTTGACGGAAGTGACAGATTTTGATGCCAATTGATTTTGCGGATAGCGGCTGTAATCCCGTTATTGGAAGATACGTCCCGCTAAAGAATCAATTGATCCTGAAGTTGCTTCTGTCAGAAATGAAAAATGTGTTGAAGCTCTTTGATTTTGGTGAAATTGTTTTGACTGGCTGAAGGTTGCTTTTGTCAATTTTCAGCCAGTCTTGCAATTATCACGAGAACGATTTGTGTAAACAAGCAGGAAAAAACTGAGGCAGATTTGGCACACGGTAATCCGCTAAAAAAAATATTGCGCACATCCATTCCGGCGATGATCGATCTGTCGTCTCAAACAGTTTTTTTTACCATTGAGGCGATTTTTATCGGCAGATTGAGCACGGCAGCATTTGCAGGCCAGGGGCTTGCCATTCAGGTGATTATCGCGTTTCTGACAATCATCATTACCTTTATTGTCGGCAGTTCGCTGATTATCGCCAGGCATGTTGGCGCTGATCAGCGCATTGAAGCGAATCATGTTTTTGGCCAGGCAATCATGATCAGTATCGTGATTTCCTTTGTTTTTGCATTTATCTGGTACTTCGGGGGCATTTATCTGTTCAAGCTGATCAAAGAAGGCGGGTCACTGGAAGCGCAGAACGCAGGTATTTCTTATCTGCGCATTGTTGCCTTGTTTGCACCGATTGTCATCACGAATCTTGTTGCAGTGGGTTGTATTCGCGGAGCGGGAGATACTCATCTTTCGATGTTTGTCAATTTGACTATTAATACGCTGAATGTCATTTTATCGCCGCTGTTCATTTTTGGATGGTTCGGCTTCCCTCGCTGGGAAGTTGAAGGCGCTGCGGTTGCGCTGGGCATTTCCCATTCCATTGGGTTCCTGATAACGCTTTACATTTTGCGGACGCGA
Organism: Candidatus Zhuqueibacterota bacterium 4484_87; assembly: GCA_002085355.1. Taxonomy (GTDB): domain Bacteria; phylum Zhuqueibacterota; class Zhuqueibacteria; order Thermofontimicrobiales; family Thermofontimicrobiaceae; genus 4484-87. The sequence goes on from NATN01000168.1 coordinate 1,501, forward strand.
AAATCAGTTTTATTTCTTTCTTTCAAAGAACTTACAAGACCAAATTTCAAAACATTCAAGCGGCTCGTCAATACAGGCCTGCCGACCACAATGGAGCAGCTTTTCTGGGCAATCGGGTTGCTCATTGTCTCTTTGTTCGCGGCGCAAATGGGAAAAGATTATCTCGCAGCACACATGGCATTCAATAAAATCCAAAATGTTCTGTCCATGGCCTATCTCGGCATGAGTATGGGCGCCATGACTTTGATGGGCCAGCATTTAGGGGCGGAAAACAGGGAGTTGGCAGAGCGTACAGCTCGAACCACGAGCTGGGTAGGATTCGTTTTTTCCATTTTTGTGGCGCTGGTGCTGTTAATTTTTTCCCGGCAAATTCTTTACATTTTTACACCGGAAACCCGGGTAATTCGTATCGGTATTCAGGCGATGACGGTTTTTGCCTTTGTGCAAATTCCCAAGGCCATGGACGGCGTTGTCATCGGGAATCTCCGCGGCGCCGGAGATCTGAAATGGCTCATGTACATGACGCTTATTGGGGTTATTTTACTGGAAATCGGTCTGAACTGGGTTGGCGCTTTTGTGTTTAATTTGGGAGTAGCGGGTTTGTGGGGAGTACATTTGCTGGATGAAACCTTGCGCTATCTGGTGAATTACTGGCGTTTCAAAAGCGGACGCTGGAAGTCGATAAAGGTTTGACATGAATAAATCCGGATATTTGATAACTTTTGAAGGAATAGATGGTTGCGGTAAATCTGTGCAGGTTCAGCGGCTCACAGAAAAACTGGATGAAAAGGGTTTTGAGTATATCTTGCTGCGCGAACCAGGGGGGACACTTATTTCGGAAAAAATCAGAGAAGTTTTGCTGACGAAAGCTGAAGAGCCCATGACGCCATTGGCGGAATTTCTGCTTTTTTCTGCTGCGAGAGCCCAGCTTACGAACTACACTATTCTTCCGGCACTGAAAGAAGGAAAAATTATCATCCTGGATCGATTCTTCGATTCCAGTACTGCTTATCAGGGATATGGTCGCGGTATTGATCCGGATTTTATTCAGCGAGTAAATAGGATGGCGACCAGCGGCACAGATCCGGATTTAACTTTTTTTCTGGATATTGATCTGGAAGAGATGAAAAAGCGACGGAAAAAGTCAGGCAAAGCTCTGGATCGCATGGAAGATCAGGCGCTTGAATTTTTCAACCGCGTCAGAGAAGGGTATCAGGAGCTTGCGCGGGCAAATTCGGAACGATTTTATATTATTGATGGTAAAAAGTCTATTGATGAAATCAGCCGGGAAATCTGGCAAGAAATAGAACAGCGAATTTTGTCCGCTGCTTCGCCGACGAAAAAAAATTAACATTCCTCAAGGAGGATTTGGATGATGAAAGATAAAAAACTTTTGACAATAGGTCTGATTGTGCTGCTGGCGGTCTCTGCGACGATGTTCGGCGGCTGGATTGCGGGGCAGACGAAAACGGAAAAACCGGATTATTATTTTCAAATCGAAAAAAATATGGCGCTCTTTGGCAGAATTTATGAAGAGGTCACAAAGCGTTACGTTGAAGTGATAGATCCGGAAAAATTTATGCGCGCCGGAATAGATGGGATGCTGCGGACATTGGACCCCTATACAATGTACATCGAGCATGAGGGAGAAACAAATTTTGATTTGAAATTGCTGACTACCGGTAAGTACGGCGGTGTCGGGATGCGCATCGCCAAACGGGATGGCTGGCCCACTGTTGTAGAACCTCCGTTTGAAGGAACGCCTTCTGCGCGCGCCGGTATTCGTGAAGGTGATAAAATTATTGAAATCAACGGCGAAACAACGAAAGATTTCACCATCAGTGAAACAGCGCAAAGATTGCGTGGCAAAATTGGCACAGAAGTGAATATCAAAATTCGCCGCTATGGTATGGAAAAACCTCTGGAATTTCGGCTGATCAGGGCAGAAATTAATGTGAGCGACATCGCTTACGCCGGATTGATCGACGATGAGATCGGATACATTCGTTTGAGTCAATTCACCCGCAAAGCCGGAGGCGAATTGCAGGATTCCATAGTGTCCATGAAAAAGCAGGGAATGAAAGGGCTGATTCTTGATTTACGGGGAAATCCCGGCGGACTGCTGGAATCAGCGGTTCAGGTCGCGGAATGTTTTGTCCCTAAAAATAATTTGATTGTTTCCAAGCATGGCAGACTTTCTTCTTCTGATAAAGAGTATTATTCCCGCGTCGATCCTGTCTGGCCTGATGAGCCACTGGTCGTTTTGGTCGATGGATTCAGCGCTTCGGCGTCAGAAATTGTTGCCGGTGCAATTCAGGATTTGGATCGCGGCGTGATCATCGGGAGACCTACTTTTGGCAAGGGACTTGTACAAACGGTCATTCCGGTGGACAGAAATGGCTCCTCTCTGAAAATTACTTCGGAAAAATATTACCTTCCCAGCGGGCGTCTGATTCAAAAACCGGGATTTATTCGTTCCAAAAATGTGCTCTGGGGTTATGACAAGAGCAAAAAAGATACGACAAAAAAAGAGGAAAAAATTTATTACACTTCAGCAAAACGCGAAGTAAAAGGCGGTGGTGGTATCAAACCGGATATTGAAATTAAAGGCGAAAAGATGACCCCGCTGGTGGGAAATTTGATTATGAAATCCATGTTTTTCAACTTTGCGCTGGATTATGCCTCCAAACACGAAGCCTTGGGTAGGGATTTTGCTGTGAACGATCAGATTATTTCTGATTTTAAAACTTTTTTGAAAGAGAAAGATTTCACTTACAAAACATCTGCAGAAGAACTTATTGAAGATCTGAAAAAAGCTATTGATCAGGATGAACTATCAGAACAAGTGAAAGGTAAGGTCGAGGCTTTGGAAGAAGCCATTATTCTGGAAAAGAAGGATGATTTTAAAAAGAATTTGCCCGTCATCAAACGCTATCTGCGCCAGGAGATCAGCGCCAAGCTTTGGGGGACCAAAGGGAAATATGAGAGTGTTTTCCATGATGATCGGGTAATTAAAAAAGCTGTTGAAACTTTGAAAAACCATGATGAATATTTTTCATTGTTAAAGCCGAATGATGCGAATTAAACGAGTAGAAATTATTGACCTCGAAACTTAAGGAGATTGATTGATGAGTAAAAAGTATGTTTATTTATTTGGAAAAGGAAAAGCTGACGGCGATGCGTCGATGAAAGAACTGCTCGGCGGAAAAGGTGCTAATTTAGCTGAGATGTCTAATCTGGGGATTCCTGTTCCTGCCGGATTTACGATTTCCACTGAAGTTTGTACGCAATTTTATGATGAAGGTGGCAAACTGAGCGATGAAGTGAAGAAGCAAGTGATTGAAGGGATGAAACATATTGAAAGTGTGATGGGAGCAAAATTCGGCGACAAGGATAATCCGTTGCTGGTTTCTGTTCGCTCCGGTGCGCCTGCTTCCATGCCCGGAATGATGGATACAGTTCTGAATTTGGGATTGAACGAAGAAACCGTTCAGGGCATGATTAAACATTCCAATAACGAGCGTTTCGGTTGGGATTCCTACCGCAGATTTGTACAGATGTACGGCGATGTTGTTATGGGATTGAAGCCGGAGTCCAAAGAAGAAGAAGACCCGTTTGAGGTTATTATTGATAAAGTCAAAGCGGAAAGAAACGTTAAATTGGACACGGAGCTGGACGCCGAGGATTTGAAACGTCTGGTCGAATTGTTCAAAGCTGAAATCAAAAAACGTACGGGCAAGGATTTTCCAACCGATCCCTGGGAGCAGCTCTGGGGAGCAATCGGCGCTGTGTTTGGCTCCTGGAACAATCCGCGCGCCATTACTTACCGCAAATTAAATAACATTCCTGCACATTGGGGCACGGCTGTGAATGTGCAGTCCATGGTTTTCGGTAACATGGGTGATGATTGTGCCACTGGTGTGGCTTTCACGCGCGATCCTGCAACGGGAAGAAGACAGTTTTACGGCGAGTATCTTGTAAACGCCCAGGGCGAAGATGTTGTGGCTGGTATTCGTACACCGCAGCCGATCAACGATTCGACCAAGAGCGATCCATCTCACAAAACTTTGCAGGAAGTGATGCCTGAAGCCTATGCTGAGCTGGAAGCAATTTACAAAAAGTTAGAAGAGCATTACAAAGATATGCAGGATATCGAGTTTACCATTCAGAAGGGGCATCTCTGGATGTTACAAACCCGAACCGGGAAACGTACGGCTGCTGCGGCGGTTCGCATTGCCGTGGAGATGGTGGAAGAAGGGCTAATTGACAAAGAGACTGCTGTTATGCGCGTAGAGCCGGAACAGTTGGATCAGCTTTTGCATCCGATGTTCGACCCTGATGCCAAAACTAAAGTAATCGCCAAAGGTTTGCCCGCTTCTCCGGGTGCCGCGACAGGTCGCATCGTTTTTCACGCTGATGACGCCGAAGATTGGGCTGCCAAGGGCGAGAATGTCATTTTGGTTCGCATTGAGACATCGCCGGAAGATATTGGCGGAATGAGCGTCGCCAGAGGTATCTTAACTGCCCGTGGCGGCATGACTTCCCACGCGGCTGTTGTTGCACGCGGAATGGGTATTTGCTGCGTTGCTGGCTGCGGTGATCTGGAAATCAGCTATAAAGATAAAACAATGACCGTGAAGGGCAAAGCTTACAAAGAGGGTGATTGGATTTCTCTGGACGGTTCCAAGGGCGAAGTCATTGAAGGCAAAGTCCCCACAGTCGAGCCAAAATTGTCCGGTAATTTTGGCAAATTGATGTCCTGGGCTGATGAAATCAGAAAATTGGGCGTGCGCACAAACGCAGATACTCCGCATGATTCAACAGTTGCCAGAAATTTCGGTGCTGAAGGAAT